>NZ_JBEYFB010000022.1:0-133374 GCF_040634135.1 Streptomyces sp. NPDC007164 | reverse complement strand
AATGCCCCGTGACCGGGCCGACGATCGTCGGCCCGGTCACGGGGCATTGCCGCCCCAAGCGCTAGGAGAAGGAGAAGAGCCTCATGGCCCCTGTAGTGACCAACGTCAGCCCCGCCCAAGGTGCTCCAGCCGGGGGTACCAGCGTCACCATCACCGGCTCCGGCTTCACCGGCGCCACCTTGGTGAGGTTCGGCCCCAACGGCGCCGACTTCGTCCTCGTGAGCGATACACAGATCACGGCCAAGACCCCCACAGGAACCGGTACGGTCAAAGCCACGGTCACGACGCCGACAGGGACCAGCACCCAAAACGCGCTCTTCACCTACACCTCAGTCCCGGCTCTCAGCAGTCTCAGATCTGCCTCCGATCCGACTTGGGGCGAAAACACCCTCTCCGGCGGACTCATCCCCACCTCAGGTCCCACCTCAGGTGGCAATACGGTCACCATCGACGGGACTAACCTCTCCGGCGCCATCTTGGTGAAGTTCGGGAATAACTCGGCGACCATTCTCACCAACACCCCCACCCAGATCACCGTCAGTGCGCCAGCCGGGCCACCGTCCTCGGTCAGCGTCACGGTCACCACGGCTGGCGGCACCAGCAATCCCTTGCCCTACTTCTACATCGCCGCGCCCACCGTCAATGAGCTGTCCACACATCTCGGCCCAGCCACCGGAGGCAACACCGTCACCGTCTTCGGCAGTAATCTGATGCTCACCAGCGCCGTGAGCTTCGGGGGAAATCAGGCCACCACCATCAACGTGGTCTCCGACAACCAGCTGACCGTGACCGCTCCGGCCGGGTCTGGCACGGTCACCGTCACCGACACCACACCGGGCGGGACCAGCACGGCGACGACCACCGGGAATCCTCACTACACATATCTGGGAGCACCCGTCCTAACCAGCCTCACCCCCTCCAATGGCTCTGATCTCGGCGGCGACGCGATCGTGCTAGGCGGCAGCAACCTCACCTTCACCGCAGCAGTGACCTTCGGCGGCCTACCGGCCTCGTTTTCAGCGATCTCCGACACCCAGGTCGTCGCGACCTCCCCGGGCGGAACGCCCGGCACGGTGAATGTCGTGGCACACACCCCGGCCGGGAACAGCAATGCCATGCCCTATGTCTACGACCCGTCCTGAGCCCAGCCCTACGCAGTGGTGTTCGCCGCCGACCGCTACCGGATCCGTTTGCCCCTGGGAGCGGCTACCGGATCGGTCGGCTGGGCGCAGATGCAGGAGCTGTGCCACAGCTGCCGCACGCCCGCCAGCTGTGACGCGAGACCCAGGACCCGGCCAGCCCTCACCGCTACACCCACCTGCCGCATGACCTTCTTGGTTCGGGTATTGACGCCTTCTGTCCGGCCGTTGTGGTGGGCCGCCATCCGCTCCGGAGAAGGTACTCGGCACCCCGGGCGCAACTCCGCAACGAGCGCCGCGGCGAGGCCCGCTGGCACTCAAAGGGCTTCGCCGGACTATCCACCACAAAACGTGGCATCTATATCGTCGCGCGACATCGGCCGTCTCACTTTGCGAGCACCTCCCCACAGTCTCAGAGACGGCCTGAGCAGCAACGGAAGCGGCCTAACGACCCATCAGAACGAGCGTCAAATGAGCGTCACGAGCGTCACGATATCGCCCGTAACGCCCACACCGCACATAATGCGCACGGGTAAAACCGCAGGTCAGGAGCCCTTCACGGCCGGTTCAAGGATGGCAACGCACTCCACATGGTGCGTCATCGGAAACAGATCGAACGCCCGCAACGTCCGCACCCGATACCCGCCCTCCGCGAAGTACGCCAGGTCGCGCGCAAGCGCCGCCGGGTCGCAGGCCACGTAGGCGATGCGGCGGGCGCCCAGTCCCGCCAGGTGGTTGACGACCTGCTTGCCGGCGCCTGCGCGGGGCGGGTCGAGGACGATGAGGTCGCACTCGGTGATGCCGGTGCGCGGGAGGATCTGGTCGACCTTGCCGTGTTCGATGCGGACTCTGTCCAGGTCCTTCAGGTTGTGGCGGGCGTCCTCGACCGCGCGCTTGCCGGACTCGATGCCGAGGACGGCGCCCTTTTCGCCGATGCGCTGGCCGATGGCGCCGGCGAACAGGCCGACGCCGCAGTAGAGGTCGAGGGCCATGTCGTTCTTGCGGGGCAGCAGGCCCTGCATGACGGCGCGGACCAGGGTGTTGGCGGCCTGCGGGTGGACCTGCCAGAAGCCGCCGGAGCCGACGCGGTAGGTGCGGTCGTCGGCGCGCTCGCGGACGAAGGCACGGCCGTGGACGCGGTGGACGCCGCCGTCGCGCTCGTCGACGCGCATCACCGAGACAGGCTTGTCGAGCTCGACCAGGGGCAGCCGGCCGCCGGGCCTCGGGGTGAGGATGACCTGACGGTCGTGGGAACCCGTGGCGGCGATGGCCTCCACCGAGGCCATGCCGGGCCAGTCGCGCTTCTCGATGCCGAGCTCCGTGACGCCGGGGGCGGCGATCAGGCAGCGTTCGACGGGCTCCACGTCGTGCGAGCGGTGCTTGCGCAGGCCGACCTTGCCGTCCTCGTCGATGGCGTACTGGACGCGGGTGCGCCAGGCGGGTACCTCGCCCGGCGGGAGCTTGTCGCCCTCGGCCGGCATGACCGTGCCGTCCCAGCCCGCCTCCTCGGGGGTGAGGCCCGCGAGGCGCTGGAGCTGTTCGGCGATCACTTCGCCCTTGAGCCGGCGCTGGGCGCCGGGCTTGGCGTGCTGCCAGTCGCAGCCGCCGCACTTGCCGGGGCCCGCGTACGGGCAGGGCGCCTCGACGCGGTCCTTGGACGCCTCGATGATCCGTACCGCGTCGGCGCGCAGGAAGCGGGAGTCGCTCTCGCCGTCGGTGACCCTGGCGACGACCTTCTCGCCGGGGAGCGTGTGCCGTACGAACAGGACCCGGCCCTCCGAGGTACGGGCGATGCAGTGGCCGCCGTGTGCGACGGGGCCGACCTCGACCTCGTACTCCTCCCCGACCAGCGACGACGTGGGTTCGTTCTGCATGAGGGGGTGGCTCCAGGGATCAAGGGAATGGGATCAAGGGGAAACGACCGGACAACAACCACGGCCGGACAACAACCTACGATTCTACGTGGGTGTCGTCCGGCCGTTTACCACCGACGGAAGCGGGCCTCGCGGTCAGTTCTTGCCGCTGGGTTCCTTGGGCCTGCGCTCCACCGGGCCGCGGCGCACCGAACCCGGCGCGTTCCATTCGGCGCGCTTCCTGGCGCGCTTCTTGGCCGCCTCCGAGGACTCCAGCTGGTACGGCACGGAGGTCACCATGACGCCCGGGGTGAACAGCAGTCGTCCCTTGAGGCGCAGGGCGCTCTGATTGTGCAGGAGGTGCTCGTACCAGTGGCCGACCACATACTCCGGGATGTACACGCTCACCACGTCGCGCGGGCTCTCCCGGCGCAGGCTCTTCACGTAGTCGATGACAGGGCGGGTCACCTCGCGGTACGGGGAGTCGAGGATCTTCAGCGGGATGTCGATGCCGCGCCGCTCCCAGTCGTCCTTGAGCGCCTTGGTCTCCGCCGGGTCGACGCTGATGGAGAGCGCCTCCAGCCGGTCCGAGCGGATCAGTTTGGCGTAGGCGAGGGCGCGCAGGGTGGGCCGGTGGAGCTTGGAGACCAGGACGATCGAGTGGACCCGGGAGGGCCGGATCGTCTCGTCGGACGGGGTCTCGTCGGCGGCGATCTCCTCGGCGACCCGGTCGTAGTGCCTGCGGATCGCGGTCATCGTCCCGTAGAAGATCACCATGCCGAGGAGCGCGACCCAGGCGCCGTGGGTGAACTTGGTCGCGAGGACGACGACGAGCACCAGGCCGGTGAAGAAGGCGCCGAAGGTGTTGATCGCGCGGGAGCGCACCATGTGGCGGCGCTTGGCCGGGTCCTTCTCCGTCCGCAGGTGGCGGTTCCAGTGCCGGACCATGCCGGTCTGGCTGAGCGTGAAGGAGACGAACACGCCGACGATGTAGAGCTGGATGAGCCGGGTCGAGTCCGCCCCGTAGATCCAGACGAGCAGGATCGCCGCGCCGGCCAGCAGCACGATGCCGTTGGAGAAGGCGAGCCGGTCGCCGCGGGTGTGGAGCTGGCGGGGCAGGTAGCGGTCCTGCGCGAGGATCGAGCCGAGCAGCGGGAAGCCGTTGTACGCGGTGTTGGCGGCCAGGAAGAGCACGAGCGCGGTGGCCGCCGCGAGGATGACGAAGAAGAACGTGCCGTCGCCGAAGACCGCCGCCGCGACCTGTGAGATCACCGGGTCCTGGACGAAGCTGGAGCCGACCGGGACGCCGTGGTTGATCAGGTCCTTGGCCGGGTTCTCGGCCATCTTCACATCGGTGGCCATGGCCAGGCCGATGATGCCGCAGAACATGGTGACGGCGAGCAGGCCCATCATCGCGAGCGTCGTCGCGGCGTTCTTGCTCTTCGGCTTGCGGAAGGCGGGCACGCCGTTGCTGATCGCCTCGACGCCGGTGAGGGCGGCACAGCCGGAGGAGAAGGCCCGCAGCAGCAGGAAGACCAGCGCGAAGCCGCTCAGTCCCGCGTGCTCGGCCTTGATCGTGTAGCCCGAGGTCGGGGCGTGCATGGTGTCACCGAGGACCAGCCCCCGGAACGCACCCCAGATGATCATGATGAAGACGCCGGCCACGAAGAGGTACGTGGGGATGGCGAAGAGCTTGCCGGACTCCTTGACGCCGCGCAGGTTCATCAGCGTCAGCAGCACGATGGCCGCGATCGCGCACACCGTCTTGTGCTCGACGACGAACGGGATCGCGGACCCGAGGTTCTCCACCCCGGAGGAGATCGACACGGCAACGGTCAGCACGTAGTCGACCAGGAGTGCGCTCGCCACGGTCAGCCCGGCCTTGGGGCCGAGGTTGGTGGTGGCGACCTCGTAGTCACCACCACCGCTCGGGTATGCGTGCACGTTCTGGCGGTAGGAGGCGACGACCGTGAACATCAGGACCACGACGGCGAGCGCGATCCAGGGGCTGAAGTGGTACGCCGACACGCCCGCGATGGAGAGCACCAGGAGGACTTCTCCGGGCGCGTAGGCCACCGAGGACAGCGGGTCGGATGCGAAGACGGGAAGTGCGATGCGCTTCGGGAGGAGCGTCTCTCCCAGCTTGTCGCTGCGCAGCGCCCGTCCGATCAGGATCCGTTTGGGCACGTCGGTCAGTTTGGACACGCTGAGGATCGTAAGCGCTCCGTATGGAAGCCGCAGACGCACCACCCCCGTGGCCCTGCAATCTCCTGCGCTCGGCCGAAAACGCCACGGAATCCTTAACGAAATCCTTGCGCGCGGGCGCCCGTCCGCTCAGGCGTCCACACGCCCGCGCGCTCAGGTATCCGCGCCCTCAGTCATCCGCGAAAAGGGCGCTGTAGCCATTCAGCGCGGGCTGGCCGCCGAGATGCGCGTAAAGGACGGTGGAATCGCGGGCGATCTCGCCGCGCGCCACGAGATCGATCGTTCCCGCCATCGACTTCCCCTCGTACACGGGGTCGGTGACCATGCCCTCGGTACGGGCGGCGAGCCGCATGGCGTCGAGGGTGATGTCGTCGGGGATGCCGTAGGTGCCCGCGTGGTAGCGCTCGTCGAGCTCGATGTCGTCCACGGTGAGTTCCCGGCGCACGCCGATGAGCCCTGCGGTGGCGGCCGCGATCCGGGCGATCTGCTCGCGGGTCCGGGTGGGTTCCGCGGAGGCGTCGATGCCCAGTACGCGTCGCGGGCGGGCGCCCGCCTCCTCCAGCGCGGCGAAGCCCGCGACCATGCCTGCCTGGGTGGAGCCGGTCACCGAGCAGACCACCACGGTGTCGAAGAACACGCCGAGTGCGCGTTCCTGCTCGGCGACCTCGTACGCCCAGTTCGCGAAGCCGAGACCGCCCAGCGGGTGGTCGGACGCGCCCGCGGGGATGGCGTACGGCCTGCCGCCGCCCTCCTCCACCTCGCGCAGTGCCTGCTCCCAGCTCTCCTTGACCCCGATGCCGAACCCGGCGTGCACCAGCCGTACGTCGGCGCCGGCCAGCCGGCTGATCAGGATGTTGCCGACCTTGTCGTAGACGGCGTCGGGCCACTCGACCCAGCTCTCCTGGATGAGTACGCACTTGAGACCGGCGCGGGCGGCGACCGCTGCGACCTGTCGGGTGTGGTTGGACTGGACGCCGCCTATGGACACGAGGGTGTCGCAGCCCTTCGTAAGGGCGTCGGCGACGAGGTATTCGAGCTTGCGGGTCTTGTTGCCGCCGTAGGCGATGCCGGAGTTGCAGTCCTCCCGCTTGGCCCAGACTGCCGCGCCCCCGAGGTGCTCGGTGAGCCGGTCGAGGCGGTGCACGGGCGAGGGGCCGAAGAGGAGGGGGTAACGCTCGTACGAGGAGATGGACACGGGGCTCCCTTGGTCGGGGGTCGGGGGTGGGGGTGGAGGACGGGGCGAGCGTCGGAGGTCGGGCGTCGGGCGTCGGGTGGGATTGGTCGGCGGGCCGCTCGGGCCGCAGGACCGTTCAGGCGGTTCGGGCTACTCGGGCCGCTCGGGCTACTCAGGCAGTTCGGGCCGCTCGGACTACTCGGGCTGTTCGTCGGCCAGCTCTTCGAGCGCCCGCCAGATCTCGGCGGTGATCCGGACCGCCGCTTCGGCGTCACGCGCCGCGCACGCCTCGATCAGCTGCTCGTGCAGCTCCGCCGAGCCGTGTGCGGAGCCGGCCGTGCCGAACCGCCGCCACTCCAGGCGCCGGATCAACGGGGTGTAGCGCTCGACGGTGGCGGCCACGGCCCCGTTGCCGCAGGCGGCGACGAGTACGTCGTGGAGCCGGTCGTCGGCGCGCAGCGCCTCCGCCACGTCGCCACGGCCGGTCGCCTTCCGGAACCGTTCGTTGGCCGCGCGCATCACGGTGATGTCCGCGTCCGTGAGGTGGGGTACGGCGGTCCTGGCGGCCAGCTCCTGCATGGCTCGTACGACGGCCGCCGCGTCCCGGACGTCGCCCGGGACCAGCCGGGTCACCCGGGTGTAGCTCTGTGGCTTGGATTCGACGAGGCCCTCGCCGCCGAGCCGGGACAGCGCGTCGCGGACCGGGGCCCGGGAGAGCCCGAGGCGGTCGGCGAGGTCGGCGTCGCGGACGGGGGCACCGGGCGGGATGTCACCGCGGACGATGGCGTCGCGGATCGCTTCGTACGCGGTGTCCCGCAGCAGGGTCCGCCGGACGGGGCGCAGGGTCTCCATGAACTGACATGTTAGATGTCTGTGCCCTCCACACTCAAGGGTCCGTGCGCTCAGGAGTCCGTACGTCCGGTCTTCGCCGCCCTCCGCGCGGGGCGCGGCGAAAGTCCACTCGGATGAGGCTTCGCACTCCGGGCCGCATAAGCTCATCCTGGGCAACGGGACACACCGTTGCCCCGTTGTTTGCCCGGCAAGCTGAGAAAGAAGTGTGAGCAGGGTGTTTTCGCAGGTCAGCCGGACGACCAGGACTGCGAGGTAGGCGCAAGGTGCACATCGTCATCATGGGCTGCGGGCGAGTAGGAGCCGCTCTCGCGCAGACCCTGGAGCAGCAGGGGCACACGGTCGCCGTCGTCGACCAGGACCCGACGGCGTTCCGCCGGCTCGGGTCGGGATTCGGCGGACGGCGCGTCACGGGTGTCGGCTTCGACCAGGACACCCTCCGCGAGGCGGGTATCGAGGAGGCCGGCGCGTTCGCGGCGGTGAGCAGCGGCGACAACTCGAACATCATCGCCGCCCGGGTGGCCCGCGAGATGTTCGGCATCGAGAATGTCGCGGCGCGGATCTACGACCCCCGGCGTGCCGAGGTCTACCAGCGTCTCGGCATCCCCACGGTCGCCACCGTGCGCTGGACCGCGGACCAGATGCTGCGGCGGCTGCTGCCTTCGGGCGCCGAGCCGCTGTGGCGGGATCCGAGCGGTGGTGTGCAGCTCGCGGAAGTGCACACCACGCCGTCCTGGATCGGCCACAAGATCAGCACGCTGCAGGAGGAGACGGGCGTCCGCGTGGCGTTCCTCACCCGGCTGGGCGAAGCCATACTGCCCACCTCGCAGACGGTGCTGCAGGAGGGCGACCTGGTCCACGTGATGATGCGTACGGACGAGATCGCGAAGGTCGAGGCGGCCTTCGCCGAGGGTCCTGAGGAGGGCGGTCACTGATGCGTGTCGCGATTGCCGGGGCCGGTGCGGTGGGTCGTTCCATCGCGGGCGAGCTGCTGGAGAACGGGCACGAGGTGCTGCTCGTCGACAAGGCGCCGACCGCCATCTCGGTGGAGCGGGTGCCGATGGCCGAGTGGCTGCTGGCGGACGCCTGCGAGATCACCTCGCTCGACGAGGCGGCGCTGCAGCGCTGCAGCGTCGTGATCGCCGCGACCGGCGACGACAAGGTGAACCTGGTCGTCTCGCTGCTCGCCAAGACGGAGTACGGCGTGCCGAGGGTCGTCGCCCGGGTCAACAACCCGAAGAACGAGTGGCTGTTCAACGAGGCCTGGGGTGTCGACGTGGCGGTCTCCACGCCGCGTCTGATGTCGGCCCTGGTCGAGGAGGCGGTGAGCGTCGGCGATCTGGTCCGGCTGCTGCGCTTCAGCCACGGCGACGCCAACCTGGTCGAGCTGACCCTGCCCCCGGAGTCGGCGCTGGCCGGCACCCAGGTCGGTGAAGTGGCCTGGCCCGAGGACACCTCGCTGGTCACCATCATCCGCGGGCAGCGGGTTCTGACGCCGAACACCGAGGAGACCCTGGAGGCCGGCGACGAGCTGCTGTTCGTGGCCGCGCAGGCTCGCGAGGAGCAGCTGGAGGACCTGCTGTCGGTGCGCCGGGGCGACTCGGACGACTGAGGGCAGGGTGTACGTACGGGGAGGGCCCGGAACCGTGTGTCACGGTTCCGGGCCCTCCCCGTAGTTTCGGAGTGGCTGTCCGCCGCCTCTCAGAACTCCTGGTTGCGCGCCGCGGCGGCCTCGGCCGCCTTCCGGTCCTTCTCCGCCTGCTCCTCGGCCTCCATCTCAGCGAAGACGTCGATGGGCGGCGGCGCCTTGGCGAGGAAGACCCAGGTCAGATAGACCGCGAGGAGGAACGGGGGGATCTTCAGGGCGACCAGGACCCAGCCGAACTGGGTGGTGTCGGCCCACCAGTACAGCGGGAAGAGGATCGCGCACTTGGCGAGCAGGATCAGGCCCCAGGCGTAACTGGCCTTGGCGTACGCCTTCTTGCGGCCGGGGTTCCTGGTGCGCCAGGAGAGGTTCTCCTTGAACACCGGCCCCAGGATCAGGCCGATCAGCGGCAGCCCGGCCACCGTGGTGATCAGGTAGGCCAGGGCCAGGCCGAGCGTGTAGAGCATGCCCGGCAGGTAGAAGTCCTTGGCGTTGCCGGTCATCTTCGCGAAGACCACACCGAAGGCCACACCGAAGACACCGCTGAAGGCGTGCTTGACGGTGTCCCTGCGGATCAGCCGGACGGCCACGAGCACCAGCGACACCACGACGGCCGCGATGGCGGAGTTCGTCAGGTTCTTGTCGATGGTGAAGATCGTGACGAAGAGCAGTCCGGGCAGGACTGTCTCCACCATGCCCCGGACACCGCCGAACGCCTCGAAGAGCGCGGCCTCGGTGACCGCCTTCGCGTCGGCCGCCTCCTGATCGGTGCGGGTGGTGTGGTCCGTGTCGGACGTCGGCTTGTCGAGAGACGTCACCGGCTACTCCTTGCCGAGCGGTCGGAGTTCGTATTTGGGATTGAACAGCACCCGGCGCCCGTGGCTCATGGCGATCCGGCCCGAGGCGATGAGCTTGCGCCCCGGTTCTATGCCCACGATGGAGCGCCGGCCCAGCCAGACAACGTCCAGCGGAGCGGTGCCGTCGAAGAGCTCGGCCTCCAGGGCGGGCACTCCGGCGCGCGGCCGCAGGGTGACGGTCCGCAAGGTACCAGTCACCTTCACGATCTGGCGGTCGGTGCATTCGGAGATCCGTGTGCAGCCCGAGGCCTGCGAGTCCTCCTGGAGCTCCTCGGACTCAAGGTCCTCCTGCGAGGTGGACAGCCGGTCGAGCATCCGCCGGAAGCGGCCCGACGGCTTTTCCGCCTTGCCGGACTTGTCGGATCGAGGAACAGCGCTCATATCCGAAGGGTACCGGTCCCGGCTGCTCCGAGCGGCTGTCCCCGGTCTCACTCGAACGGGTGACCGGACGCAGGCCCCGGGTGACCGGACACAGACCCCGCAGGACGGCCCGGCCACCCTCATGAACAGCGGCCCGGCCACCCCCGCAGCCGGCGGAGGGCTGCTGCCCGCCTGCCCCGCCGCCCGTTCAGCCGCGCTCGAAGCGGTACCCCATGCCCGGTTCGGTGACGAAGTGCCGGGGGTGCGAGGGGTCGGCCTCCAGCTTGCGCCGCAGCTGGGCCATGTAGACCCGCAGATAGTTGGTCTCGGTGCCGTACGAGGGCCCCCAGACCTCCTGGAGCAGCTGCTTCTGGCTGACCAGCCGGCCGCTGTTGCGGACCAGGACCTCCAGCAGGTGCCACTCGGTGGGGGTGAGCCGTACGTCGCGCCCCTCGCGGTGGACCTTCTTCGCCGCCAGGTCGACGGTGAAACCCTCGGTCTCGACGATCACGATGTCGTCGGAGCCCTGCTGCCCGACGGGTTCGGCGCGGCGGACCGAGGCGCGCAGCCGGGCCAGCAGTTCGTCCATGCCGAACGGCTTGGTGACGTAGTCGTCCGCGCCGGCGTCCAGGGCCTCCACCTTCTCGTCGGAGGTGTGACGGGCGGAGAGGACGAGGATCGGCACCCGGGTCCAGCCGCGCAGCCCCTTGATCACCTCGACGCCGTCCATGTCCGGCAGCCCGAGGTCGAGGACGACCACGTCGGGGTGGCGGGCGGCGGCGAGCTGGAGGGCGGTGGCGCCGTCGGGCGCCGCGTCCACCTCGTACTTGCGCGCCTTCAGGTTGATCACGAGGGCGCGTACGATCTGCGGCTCGTCGTCGACCACAAGCACCCGGGTCATGGGGGCCCTGCCTTTCTGCTGTACGGCGATCTCCCGGGACGTACCGGAGATCATGAGGTGATCCGCGTGGTCGGGCGTTCCGCCCGGTTCATGAGGTGACCCGCGCGGGCAGGTCGGGGCTGACCGGAACGTACCCCGACGCCGCCTTGAGCGTGAGCACCATGGTGAGGCCGCCGCCGGGAGTGTCCTCGGCGTCCAGCGTGCCGCCCATGGACTCCACGAAGCCGCGGGCCACGGCGAGGCCCAGTCCGACGCCGGCGCCGCGCGGGGCGTCGCCGTAGCGCTGGAAGGGCTCGAAGATGCGCTCCTTGGCGTCGTCGGGGACGCCGGGGCCGCGGTCGGCCACTCGTAGCTCGACGCGTTCGCCGAGTGCGCTGGCGGCCACCGTGACGCGTTCCGCGTAGCGGCTGTACTTCACAGCGTTCTCGACGATGTTGGCGACGGCCCGCTCCAGCAGCCCGGGGTCGACCTCGACCATCGGCAGGGTCTCGGGGATGTCCAGGTCGACGCTGTCCTCGGGGACACCGCCGAGCGCCATCGGGACCACCTCGTCGAGATCGATCTCGCGGATCAGCGGGGTGACGGTGCCGGTCTGGAGCCTGGACATGTCCAGGAGGTTGCCCACCAGGTGGTCGAGGCGGTCGGCGCCGTTCTCGATGCCCTCCAGGAGTTCGGCCTGGTCCTCGTCGGACCAGGCAACGTCGTCGGAGCGCAGCGAGCTGACGGCGGCCTTGATGGCGGCGAGCGGGGTACGCAGGTCGTGGCTGACGGCGGCGAGCAGCGCCGTCCTGATCCGGTTGCCCTCGGCGAGCCGCCGGGCCTCCTCCGCCTCGTCGACCAGGCGCTGCCGCTCCAGTACGACGGCGGCCTGCGCGGCGAACGCGCCGAGCACCCGGCGGTCCTCGGCGGGCAGCACCCGGCCGGACAGGGCCAGCGCCATGTGGTCGCCGACGGGCATGTCCACATCGGCGTCCTCCGGCCGGGCCACCGGGCCCGGCCCGACGCTGCCGGCACACGTCCACGGGTCGACGTCGCTCTCGCGTTCCAGCAGGGCGACGGACTCCATGCCGAAGGTCTCGCGGACCCGGTCCAGAAGCGCGTCCAGCGTCGTCTCGCCGCGCAGCACGCTGCCGGCCAGGAAGGAGAGAATCTCCGACTCGGCGCGCAGCCGGGCCGCCTGGTGGGTGCGGCGGGCCGCCAGATCGACGACCGAGGCTACCGAGACCGCCACCGCGAAGAAGATCACGATGGCGACGAAGTTCTCCGGGTCCTGCACCGTCAGGGTGTGGGTGGGCGGGGTGAACCAGTAGTTCAGCAGCAGCGAGCCGGCGGCGGCCGACGCGAGGGCGGGCAGCAGTCCGCCGAGCAGGGCCGCGGCGACCGTCATGAAGAGGAAGAGCAGTACGTCGTTGGCGAGCCCGGGGCCATTGCCCAGGCCGCTCAGGAGCAGCGTGAGAAGGGCCGGGCCGCCCACCCCGACCAGCCAGCCCCACATGATCCGGACCCGGCCCAGGCGGGCGCCGCGGGCGATGGGCAGGCCGCGTCCCTTGGCGACCTCTTCGTGGGTGACGATGTGGACGTCGAGGTCGGGCCCGGACTCCCGGGCGACGGTGGCGCCCACTCCCGGTCCGTAGATGTACTGCCAGGCCTTGCGGCGGCTGGAGCCGAGGACGATCTGCGTGGCGTTCACCCCACGGGCGAATTCGAGGAGCGCCGAGGGTATGTCGTCGCCGATGACGTGGTGGAACGTGCCACCGAGGTCCTCCACGAGGGTGCGCTGGACGGTGAGTTCCTTGGGGGACGCGGAGGTCAGCCCGTCGCTGCGGGCTATGTAGACGGCGAGGATCTCGCTGCCCGAGCCCTTCGCCGCCATCCGGGACGCGCGGCGGATGAGCGTACGGCCCTCGGGGCCGCCGGTGAGTCCGACGACGATGCGTTCGCGGGCCTGCCAGGTGGTGCGGATGTTGTGCTCGCCGCGGTACTGCTGGAGGTATTCGTCGACCCGGTCGGCGACCCAGAGCAGGGCCAGCTCGCGCAGGGCGGTCAGGTTGCCGGGGCGGAAGTAGTTGGAGAGGGAGGCATCGATCCGGTCCGGCTTGTATATGTTGCCGTGGGCCATCCGGCGGCGCAGTGCCTGTGGCGACATGTCGACCAGTTCGAGCTGGTCGGCCCGGCGGACGACCTCGTCGGGGACGGTCTCGCGCTGTCGCACACCGGTTATCGCCTCGACGACGTCACCGAGCGACTCCAGGTGCTGGATGTTGACCGTGGACACCACGTCGATGCCGGCCTGGAGGAGCTCCTCGACGTCCTGCCAGCGTTTGGCGTTGCGGGAGCCCGGCACATTGGTGTGTGCCAGTTCGTCCACCAGGGCTACGGCGGGGGCGCGCTCCAGGACCGCGTCGACGTCCATCTCGGTGAAGAGGGCGGAGCGGTACTCGATCTCGCGGCGCCGGACCTGTTCCAGACCGTGCAGCATGACCTCGGTGCGCGGCCGGTCGTGGTGTTCCACGAAGGCGACGACGCAGTCGGTGCCGCGCTCCACGCGCCGATGGGCCTCGGAGAGCATCGCGTACGTCTTGCCGACGCCGGGTGCCGCACCCAGATAGATCCGAAGCTTGCCGCGTGCCATGGCCCCATTGTCTTCTCTTGAACCCGGCTGCGTCCGATGCGGCAGCCGCTTCGAAGCTACCTCGCGGATTGTCGACAAATGGGACGACAGGGGGAGCGGGGGACCGTATTGACACGATTCTGACGCCGCGGACGGGCCACGGGCGCCCCGCGAAGGCCCCGCTGCCCCACGGGCCCGCCGCCCAGCCGACCGCCGCCCCGCCGCTACGCGTGCTCGACGATGTGCCCGTCGCTCAGTTCCAGTACCCGGTCCGCCAGACCCAGCAGCTGGGGGTCGTGCGTCGCCACCAGTGCGGTGACGCGCTCGCTCCGTACCACCGCGCGCAGCAGCTCCATCACCGCGAGCCCGGTCTCCGCGTCGAGCTGTCCGGTCGGCTCGTCCGCGATCAGCAGGGCGGGCCGGTTGGCGAGGGCGCGGGCGATGGCGACGCGCTGCTGCTGGCCCCCGGACAGCTCGCCGGGGCGCTGGGCGGTGTGATCCGCCAGGCCGACCAGGGAGAGCAGCAGCGCCACCCGGTCCTCGCGTTCGCGCGGGTCCGCCTTGCGCAGCCGCATGGGCACGCCGACGTTCTCCGCCGCGGTCAGGATCGGGATGAGGCCGAACGACTGGAAGATGAAGCCGATCCGGTCCCGGCGCAGTTCCAGGAGTCCGTCCTCGTCCAGCTCGGCGAGGTCCGTGCCGTCGACGGTGATCCGGCCGGCGTCGGGGCTGTCCAGCCCGCCGAGCAGGTTGAGGAGGGTCGTCTTGCCGGAGCCCGACCGGCCCTTGAGCGCGACCAGCTCGCCGCGCGGCACCTCGAAGGACACCCCGCGCAGCGCGTGCACGGCTCCGGCGCCGGAGCCGTACGAACGGTGCAGGTCCTCGACCCGGACCATGGGACCGCCGGCAGGCTCCTCGGCGACCGCGGTGCCGCCCTGTCCGTCGATGCCCGTACGGCCGGTGCTCTCGCTCATGTCTCTCCCCGTAAACGTGCTCGGTCCCCGTAGGCCGCCAGTATGTGCAATGCGCACAGCGCTGGACAATGGCCGACGGCTGTCGGGCCTCCGGCCGGACAGCGATGCGGCGGGTGTGCCGCACCACCACCCTGTCGAAGTGCTACCGCTTTCCGACAACTTCACGACAACTTTCTGACACCGGCCGACCAGCCTGGCCGACGTCCGGGCCGGCGGGGCGAGCGCCCCGTCCTGACCGTCCGGACCGTCTTGAAAGGGTGCGTATGACGTCACGCAGGAGCCTTCCCCGGCTGGCGGCCACGGTTCTCGGGGTATCCCTGACCCTGTCCGCGGCCCCCGCCGCCACCGCGGACACGCGGCTCCCCACCACCCCCGCCGTCTCCGAGCAACAGGTCATGCCCCATCTGCGCGCCCTGCAGCGCATCGCGGACCGCAACGGCGGCAACCGCGCACACGGCACGAAGGGGTACGCGGAGTCGGTGGCGTACGTGAAACACGCCCTGGACCGGGCCGGATTCCGTACGAAACTGGTCCCCTTCACCCACGACGGCGCCACCGGCAACAGCCTGATCGCCGACTGGCCGGGCGGTGACCCGGACCATGTGCTGATGACCGGCGCCCACCTCGACAGCGTGAAGGAGGGGCCGGGGATCAACGACAACGGCTCGGGTTCGGCCGCGGTCCTGGCCACCGCCCTCCAAGTGGCCAGGACCGGCCTGAAGCCCGAACGGCATCTGCGGTTCGCGTGGTGGGGCGCCGAGGAACCGGGGCTGATCGGCTCGGCGGAGTACGTCAGGAAGCTCTCCGCGGCCGAGCGCCGCAGGATCGACGTCTATCTCAACTTCGATCAGGCGGGCAGCAGGAACACCCGGCAGTGGCTCGTGATCCACGACGACGAGCACGGTGAGACCGAGGCCCAGCAGGCGTTCGAGGCGTGGTTCGCCGAGCGGTCCATCCCCACCTTCGACATCGGCGTCGGCGGCTCGGACCACGAGTCGTTCGGCAACGCCGGCATCCCGTCGTCCGGCTTCAGCACCGGTATCTCGGACTGCATCCACGAGGCGTGCGACGACCTGTCCAACGTGGATCCGAAGACGGAGCGGATCAGCACCGACGCCATCGTCGGCGTGCTGTGGAAGCTCGCCGCCACCACCCCCCGGCACTGACCGCCACCCCCAGGAACGAGACATGTACAGACTCCTGAACCGACGCCGCAGGACCGTTGCCGCCCTGGTGACCGCGGTCGTGAGCGGTTCCGTGCTGGCCGCCGTCCCCGCCTCGGCCGCCATCGGCGGCCCCGGTCTCGGCGACCCGTACTTCCCCGACGACGGCAATTCCGGCTACGACGTCTCCCACTACGACGTCCGCATCTCCTACGACCCGGCGCACACCGACCGGCTCGACGGCGACACCACCGTCACCGCCCGCGCCCTGACCCGCCTGGACCGGTTCAGCCTGGACCTCAAGGGCTTCACCGTGGCATCGGTGAAGGTGAACGGCGCCCCGGCGAAGGCCTTCTCCCGGGCCGGCGCCCACGAACTGGTCGTCACCCCGGCCCGCCCGGTGGCGAAGGGCTCGACGTTCGAGGTCCGGGTGGAGTACGCGGGCCGGCCCGACCCCGAGGGCTGGCACACCCTGGAGACCGGCGGCGCGAACGTGGCGGGCGAACCGCACTCCGCGACCTCCTGGTACCCCTCCAACGACCACCCGTCCGACAAGGCCACCTTCGCCCTCACCGCGACGGTCCCCGACGGCTGGACGGCCATCGGCAACGGCCTGCCAGGCCCCGAGAGCGTCAAGGACGGCCGAAGGACCTTCCGCTGGTTCGAGAACAGGCCGATGGCCACCTACCTCAGCACGGTCGCCATCGACCGGTTCACCGTCCACCGCGGCCGGACCGCCGCCGGGACACCGGTCATCACGGCGTACAGCCCGGATGCCGTCATCGACGCCGAGGCGGAGGCCCAGCAGACGGAGATCCTGGACTTCCTGGCCGCGAAGTTCGGCCCGTACCCGTTCTCCTCCGCGGGTGCCATCGTCGTCGGGGCCTCGAAGGATCCCGGCAACGGCCCCCTCGCCCTGGAGACACAGAGCCGCCCCACCTACGGCTCCATGCTCTTCGACGCCTCGATGGTCCATGAGAACACCCACCAGTGGTTCGGTGACAGCGTCTCGTTCAAGGACTGGCGGGACGGCTGCGTCGCCGAGTGCTTCGCCCAGTACGCGGGGCAGTTGTGGGAGGAGCACAAGGGCGCCGACCTGGACCAGGGCTACTACCGGTCCGAGGTGGAGGAGTACAGGGACGATCCTTCGTTCTGGTCCGTCAAGCTCTACGACCCGGGACCGGGCAAGGAACTGGACGGGGCCCTGTACTTCAAGGGCTCGCTGATGCTGCACGCCCTGCGCCGCACGGTGGGTGACGAGGCGTTCTTCCGGACGCTGCGGACCTGGACCCGCGACCACGCGTACGGCAATGCCTCGTTCCGGCAGTTCGAGACGCTGGCGGCGAAGGTCTCGGGCAAGGACCTCAAGGGCTTCTTCGCGGCGTGGGCGGACGGCACGGTGATCCCGCCTCACAAGTACCTGTACCCGGGCACCCTGGCCCGGTGAACAGGTGTGGCGGGGCGCCGGGGCCGGCCCCGGTGTCCCGCCACGCGGGCCTGCTCAGACCACGCTCACTTCACCAACTGCTTGAGCGCGATGTTGAGCTGGAGGACATTGACCCTCGGCTCCCCCACGAAGCCCAGGATCCGGCCGTCCGTGTGCTGTCCGACGAGCTTCTCCACCTGGCCGACGGAGAGGTGGTTGCGCTCGGCCACCCGGCGCACCTGGAGCTGTGCGTACGCCGGGGAGATGGCCGGGTCGAGGCCGGAGCCGGAGGAGGTGACGGCGTCGGCCGGCACGTCCGAGGGGCTGACCGGGTGGCCGGGGACGGAGTTGTCCTTGACCACGGCGGCCTTGGCCTTCCGCACCCAGTCGATCAGCTCCTTGTTGTCGCCGGAGCGGTTGGTCGCGCCGGAGAGGATCAGCTTGTACTGGGTGTTGACGCTGTTGGTGCCCAGGCCGTTGGAGGGGCGCGGCTGGAACCACTTGAGGTCCGGGGCCGCGGTCTCCTGCCCCTTCTTCAGCGGCAGGTCGTAGCGCTGGCCGATGAGTTCGGAGCCCATGACCTTGCCGTTCGCCGATATCTCGGAGCCATTGGCCTGGTGGGGGAAGACGCCCTGGGCGACGCCGGTGACGGCGAGCGGGTAGAGCACGCCGCAGACGACGGTGAGGACGAGCAGGGCGCGCAGCCCGGCCCAGAGCAACCGGGCCGTGTTTGCAGGGGAGTTGTTCATGGCAGGTCAGCCGATTCCTAGATTCAGTTCAGCCCGGGTACGAGGGAGATGACCATGTCGATGATCTTGATGCCGATGAACGGGGCGACCAGACCGCCGATTCCGTAGATCCCCAGGTTGCGCCGGAGCATCGAGTCGGCGCTGCTGGGCCGGTAGCGCACGCCCTTCAGGGCGAGCGGCACCAGCGCGACGATGATCAGCGCGTTGAAGATCACGGCCGACAGGATCGCGGACTGGGGCGAGGACAGCTGCATGATGTTCAGCTTGTCCAGGCCGGGATAGACCACGGCGAACATCGCCGGGATGATCGCGAAGTACTTCGCGACGTCGTTGGCGATCGAGAAGGTGGTCAGGGCTCCACGGGTGATGAGCAACTGCTTGCCGATCTCGACGATCTCGATCAGCTTCGTGGGGTTGGAGTCCAGGTCCACCATGTTCCCGGCCTCCTTGGCGGCCGAGGTGCCGGTGTTCATGGCCACGCCGACATCCGCCTGGGCGAGCGCGGGGGCGTCGTTCGTGCCGTCGCCGGTCATCGCGACGAGCTTGCCGCCCGCCTGCTCCCGCTTGATGAGGGCCATCTTGTCCTCGGGCGTGGCCTCGGCGAGGAAGTCGTCGACGCCGGCCTCATCGGCGATGGCCTTCGCGGTCAGCGGGTTGTCACCGGTGATCATGACCGTACGGATGCCCATCCGGCGCAGCTCGTCGAACCGCTCCCGCATCCCCTCCTTGACGACGTCCTTGAGGTGGATGACACCGAGGACCCGGGCTCCCCGCTCGTCCTCCAGGGCCACCAGCAGCGGTGTGCCGCCCGCCTCGGAGATCCTGTCGGTGAGCGCCTGCGCCTCCTGCGAGACGCTGCCGCCGCGCTCCTCGACCCAGGCGACGACCGAGCCGGTGGCGCCCTTGCGGACCCTGCGCCCGTCCACATCGACGCCGGACATGCGTGTCTGGGCGGTGAACGCGACCCACTCGGCCTGCCGGAGCTCGCCCTGGTGGCGCTCGCGCAGCCCGTACTTCTCCTTGGCGAGCACGACGATCGAGCGGCCCTCCGGCGTCTCGTCGGCCAGCGAGGAGAGCTGGGCGGCGTCGGCCAGTTCGGCCTCGGTGGTGCCCTTGACGGGTACGAACCCGGCGGCCTGCCGATTGCCGAGCGTGATGGTGCCGGTCTTGTCGAGCAGCAGCGTCGAGACGTCCCCGGCGGCCTCGACGGCCCGCCCCGACATGGCGAGGACGTTGCGCTGCACGAGGCGGTCCATGCCGGCGATGCCGATGGCGGAGAGCAGTGCTCCGATCGTCGTCGGGATCAGGCAGACCAGCAGGGCGGTCAGCACGATCATCGACTGCTTCTGCCCGGCGTAGACCGCGAAGGGCTGGAGGGTGACGACAGCGAGCAGGAAGACGACGGTCAGGGACGCGAGAAGGATGTTCAGCGCGATCTCGTTGGGTGTCTTCTGCCGGGCGGCGCCCTCGACCAGGGCGATCATCCGGTCGATGAACGTCTCGCCGGGCCTGGTGGTGATCTTGACGACGATCCGGTCGGAGAGCACCTTCGTACCCCCGGTGACGGCGCTCCGGTCGCCGCCGGACTCGCGGATGACGGGCGCGGACTCACCGGTGATCGCGGATTCGTCGACGCTCGCCACGCCCTCGACGACGTCTCCGTCGCCGGGGATGATGTCACCGGCCTCGCAGACCACCAGGTCGCCGACGCGGAGTTCGGTGCCGGGCACCCGCTCCTCGTTCGAGCCGATGATCCTGCGGGCGACGGTGTCGGTCTTGGCCTTGCGCAGCGTGTCGGCCTGCGCCTTGCCGCGGCCCTCTGCGACCGCCTCCGCCAGGTTGGCGAAGATCGTGGTCAGCCAGAGCCAGACCGCGATCGCCCAGCCGAACCACTCCCCCGGGTTCAGGCACGCCAGCACGGTGGTGAATACCGAACCGACCAGCACCACGAACATCACCGGGGACTTGACCATCACCCGGGGGTCGAGCTTGCGTACGGCGTCGGGGAAGGACCGGATCAGCTGTGCGGGGTCGAACAGGCCCCCGCCGACCCGCTCTTCGCTCCGGTGACCCGTGGGCGCGTCCTGGTGCGGTGCCCGGGTGGGGGTGACAGTGGACATCGAGTCCTCTTGCTCCGTACGAGTGGTCATGACGCCAGCCCTTCGGCCAGCGGCCCCAGCGCCAGGGCCGGGAAGTAGGTCAGCCCGGTGATGATCAGGATCGTGCCGACCAGGAGGGTGCTGAAGAGCGGCTTGTGCGTGCCCAGGGTTCCCACGGTCGCCGGTACGGGCTTCTGCTCGGCGAGCGAGCCGGCCAGCGCGAGGATGAACACCATCGGCAGGAACCGGCCGAGCAGCATCGCGAGGCCGATCGTGGTGTTGAACCACTGGGTGTCCGCGTTGAGCCCGGCGAACGCCGAACCGTTGTTGTTCGCGCCCGAGGTGTAGGCGTAGAGGATCTCGGAGAATCCGTGTGCGCCGGTGTTGGTCATCGAGTGGGGCGGGGTGGGCAGCGCCATCGCCGCGGCGGTGAAGCAGAGCACCAGGGCCGGGGTGATGAGGATGTAGCAGGCCGCGAGCTTGATCTCCCGGGTGCCGATCTTCTTGCCGAGGTACTCCGGCGTGCGGCCGACCATCAGTCCGGCGATGAACACCGCGATGATCGCCATGACGAGCATCCCGTAGAGACCGGAGCCGACGCCTCCGGGGGCGATCTCGCCGAGCTGCATGCCCAGCATGGTGATCCCGCCGCCGAAGCCCGTGTACGAGGAGTGGAAGGAGTTCACCGCACCGGTGGAGGTGAGGGTCGTGGCCACCGCGAAGATCGACGATCCGGCGATCCCGAACCGGGTCTCCTTGCCCTCCATCGCCCCGCCCGCGATGTCGAAAGCGGGCCCGTGGTGGGCGAATTCGGTCCACATCATCAGGGTGGTGAAACCCAGCCAGATGACGCCCATCGCCGCGAGGATCGCGTAACCCTGCTTGAGCAAGCCGACCATCCGGCCGAAGGTCCGCGTCAGTGCGAAGGGGATGACCAGGATCAGGAAGATCTCCAGCAGGTTGGACAGCCCGTTGGGGTTCTCGAACGGGTGGGCGGAGTTGGCGTTGAAGTAGCCGCCGCCGTTGGTCCCGAGCTCCTTGATGGCCTCCTGGGAGGCCACGGCGCCGCCGTTCCACTGCTGCGGACCGCCCATGAACTGTCCGACCTCGTGGATGCCGGCGAAGTTCTGGATCGCGCCGCAGGCCACCAGCAGCAGTGCGCCCACCGCGGCCATCGGCAGCAGGATCCGTACGACCCCCCGGACCAGGTCGGCCCAGAAGTTGCCGAGTTCGCCGGTGCGGGACCTGGCGAAACCGCGTACGAGCGCCACGGCGACCGCGATGCCCACCGCCGCCGAGACGAAGTTCTGCACCGCGAGGCCGCCGGTCTGCACGACGTGGCCCATGGCCTGTTCGCCGGAGTACGACTGCCAGTTGGTGTTGGCGACGAACGACGCCGCCGTGTTGAACGCCTGGTCCGGATCGATCGGGGCGAAGCCGAGCGAACCGGGCAGCGAACCCTGCAGCCGTTGCAGCAGATAGAGGAAGAGGACGCTCACCGAGGAGAAGGCGAGCACCCCACGCAGATACGCGGGCCAGCGCATCTGCCGGTCGGGGTCGGCACCCACGGCCTTGTACATCCACTTCTCGACCCGGAGGTGCTTGGTCGAGGAGTAGACGCCGGCCATGTGGTCGCCGAGCGGACGGTACGCCAGCCCCAGCGCCACCACGAGCGCGAGGACCTGGAGCACACCGGCGAGGACGGGGCTCATATCGCGCTCAGAACCTCTCCGGGTACAGAAGGGCGAGGACGAGGTAGCCCAGCAGGGCGACGGCCACTATCAGACCGACGATGTTCTCGGCAGTCACAGCTTCGCCACCCCCTTGGCGACGAGAGCCACCAGCGCGAAGACCGCGATCGTGGTGACGACGAAGGCCACATCGGCCATCGTGTGCTCCTAGATGAGGTACGGATTCTCGGACCTCTTGAGCAAACCTCTCGCCACGGCCGTCCTGGCCTGCGTTGATGGCTTCCTTACGGGGAACGGCGAGCCCTTGACGGCGCGCTTACGTGCCCCATACGCGCCCCATACGCGCGTCTTCCGCGCACTGTCCGGAAACCGCCCCCGGACACGGAAACGGCCGGTGGGCCGTACCCCCTCGCAAGGGAGTACGGCCCACCGGCCGAAGCTGTGCCGGGCGGCTGCCCGGATCCGCTCAGCGCACCTCGGTGATCTCGGGTCCGCGCTGGAGCTGGCCCATGCCACCGGAGAACTTCGAGCTCTCCTGGTCCTCCTGCTGCACGCCCTCAGGGACCATCTGGGCGTCGTTGGGCAGCTTGAGGACGATCGGATCGCGCGGCGCCATGGGGCCCTCGCCCCGGACCACGACGGTGTCCCGGAAGATCGTCTCCAGCAGCCCGGCCGCCTCCGGCTGCACGGCACCCTGGCCGGAGATCACTCCGCGCAGGAACCAACGGGGCCCGTCGACGCCGACGAAGCGCACCAGCTGCACGCCGTTCGTCCCGTCCGGGAGCTGTACGGGGACCTGGGCACGCAGCTCCCAGCCCAGCGGGCCCTCGACCTCGTCGATGATCCCGCCCTGCTGGGTGATGCCGGAGGCGATCTCGTCGCGGACCTCGCCCCAGATGCCTTCCTTCTTGGGCGCGGCGAAGGCCTGGAGCTGGACGGCGCTGTCGCGCAGCACCACGGTCGCGGCGACGATCGCGTCACCGGCCACCTCGACACGCAGCTCCATGCCCTCGACGCCGGGCACGAAGATGCCGCCCAGGTCGACCCGGCCCTCGGCGGGCTGGGAGACCTCGGAGACGTCCCACGGCCCGTCCGGCCGCGGCGCCGGCGGGAGGTTCACCCGACGCGAGCCGCTGTCGGCGCCGTCGGCGTCATCGAGCTCGTCGACGACCTGCTCGGCCTCGCGCGCTTCGTCCGCCACGTCCTCGGCGGAACCACTCTTCTTGCGACGTCCGAACACGTCACTGTCCTTCCCGGTCGGGTACGACCGAAGCGTAGCTGTTCCCGCCCTGGGTGTTCCCGCCCCTGACGCCATCGACATCACCGGAGGCGTGCCCCCCGGTGGATCCGAAGCCTCCCTCGCCGCGGGCCGAGCCCGGCAGCTGGGCCACCTCGTGGAAGCGCACCTTCTCGACCTGCTGGACGACCAGTTGGGCAATCCGGTCGAACCGCTCGAACCGCACCGGCTCTCGCGGGTCGAGGTTGATGACGATCACCTTGATCTCTCCACGGTACCCGGCATCAACCGTCCCCGGGGCATTCACCAGGGCGACTCCGCAGCGTGCGGCGAGGCCGGAGCGCGGGTGCACGAACGCGGCGTACCCGTCGGGCAGCGCGATCGAAACCCCGGTGGGCAGCACCGCCCGCTCGCCGGGGGCGAGTTCGACGGCCTCGGTGGTCACCAGGTCCGCCCCGGCGTCGCCCGGGTGCCCATAGGCCGGAATCGGCACGTCCGGGTCGACCCGGCGGATGAGTACGTCCACGGGCGGGCGCATCAGGGGTTCACCTCGAAGGCACGGGCACGCCTGACCTGGTCGGGGTCGGCCATCGCCGCCTCGATCTCGGCCGGGCGGCCGTTCTCGATGAAGTGGTCGACCTTGACCTCGATGAAGAGGGCCTCGGCCCGGACCGCCACGGGCCCGTCGGGGCCGCCGATCCGGCCGGTCGCCCGGGAGTAGATCTTCCGGCCGTGCACCGCGGTGATCTCGGCGTCGAGGTGCAGCACGGTGTCCACCGGCACCGGGCGGACGAAGTCGGTCTCCAGCCGTCCGGTCACGGCGATCACCCGCAGGAGCCAGTTCAGCGAGCCGAGCGTCTCGTCCAGCGCGGTGGTCAGGATGCCGCCGTGCGCGAGTCCCGGGGCGCCCTGGTGGGCGGCCTGCACGGTGAACTCGGCGGTGACGCGGAGACCGTCACCGGCCCGCGCCTGGAGGTGCAGCCCATGCCGCTGTCCATCGCCGCAGCCGAAACAGTGTTCGTAGTGCGCGCCGAGGAGTTCGCCGGGGGCCGGGGCTTCGGGGTGCCGGACCGGTTTCACCGCGTCGGCCGGGGGCTTCAGAGCCGCAGATGTTCCACTCACAGGCGCAGACCTTACCCGCGCGGCTACCCGCGGGTCGCGCCGTGCCAAGCTTGGGTTCATGCAGCCTTCCACCCCGCCTTTCGACGAACGACTGACCGCACCCCGTTCGTGGTGGCTCATCGCCTTCCTGGTCGGCATCGCCTGCGCGCTGATGCTGCTGCCGCTCGGCACCCTGCCGCTGCTGGCCGGTCTGGCGGGCGGCACGGCCCTGTCGGCGGTCGCGGTGAGCTCCTACGGCTCGGCCAGGATCCGGGTCGTGGCGGGTGCCCTGGTCGCCGGTGACGCGCGGATCCCCGTGACGGCGCTCGGCGAGGCCGAGGTGCTGGACGGCGAGGAGGCGCGCGCGTGGCGCTCGTACAAGGCGGACACCCGGGCGTTCATGCTGCTGCGCAGCTACATTCCGACGGCGGTCCGGGTGGAGATCACCGACCCGCAGGACCCGACCCCGTACGTCTATCTCTCGACCCGCGAGCCGCAGGCCCTGGTGGCGGCCCTCACGGCCGTACGCGCCTGATCGGGACCGGGGACGGCCGCAGCCCCTTCGCGGGCCGTCAGGGCCGTTCACAGGCCCTGGAGCTCCCGGCCTAGGGTTCCAGCTCGGGCGGTACGGCCCTGCTCGGGCCCAGCTGCCGCTCCAGCGGCGGCAGCTCGGGGAGCCGGTCCCAGGGGATCTGGCGTTTGCGCAGGTCCTTCCTGACCCGTTCGGCGACCTTTCTGGTGTCGCGCCGGTTCATCATCGCGCCGACGGCGGCGCCGATCATGAACGGGATCAGGTTCGGCACATCGCGCACCATGCGCTTCATGATCTGCTGGCGCAGCTCGCGCTTCATCTGGCCGCCCAGCGCGGCGTTGACCGTCGTGGGGTGGGCGACGTCGATCCCGCGCTCCTCCGTCCAGGACGTGAGGTAGGCGGTGGAACGCCGGCCGAGCCCGCCCGGCGGGCGCAGCCCGTAGACCTCGTGCAGCTCCGCGACGAGCTTCATCTCGATCGCGGCCACACCGGTGATCTCCGCCGCCAGCTCGGCGAGCATGGCGGGCGGCACGGGCAGCATCGCCGCCGCGCCGATTCCGGCGCCGATGGTGGCGGTGCCCTTGCTCGCGCCTGCGATGAGCTTGTCGGCGAGTTCCTCCGGGCCGAGCCCGGGGAACTGCTTGCGCAGGGTGGCGAGATCGCGCACAGGGACGCGGGGAGCGTTCTCGATGATCAGGTCGGCGATATGACCGATCGCCGCCTTGGCGCTCTCCCCGCCCTTGCGTACGCCCCGTTTCGCTGAACTCAGACGGCCTGCCCCGGTCACGGGCTCCGTCCTGTCGACCTGTCCGGCCCCATAGGCCGCGTCGACTTCCTCGATCGCCGCGATCACTTCTTCGAGCGAGGCCGGCCGGCCCCGCTCGTCGTCCCGCTCACCCGCGGAGGGTGGCAGGGCGGACCGCTCGGCAGGCGCTGTCACACCTTCTGCCGGGCCTGTGCCGCCCTGATACGCCTCCGACGACCTCTTGCGCCGCAAGCGCCGCTTCCGGAACGGTGTGTCGCCTGCCACGGTCGGTGCGACCTAGTCGCAGTCGCGGCAGATGGGCTGGCCGTTCTTCTCGCGCGCCAGCTGGCTCCTGTGGTGCACGAGGAAGCAGCTCATGCACGTGAACTCGTCGGCCTGCTTGGGCAGGACCCTGACGGCCAGCTCTTCGTTGGACAGGTCTGCTCCGGGCAGCTCCAGTCCTTCGGCCGCGTCGAATTCGTCGACGTCGACGGCGGACGCCGTCTTGTCGCTCCGGCGAGCCTTGAGTTCTTCGAGGCTGTCCTGGTCGACGTCGTCATCGGTCTTGCGTGGGGTGTCGTAATCCGTTGCCATGTCGCTCTCCCCCTCTGGGTGTCTGCGGTGTCTCAGCGCACGTAACGCGTGAGAGGCCGGACTTGTGCCCGACCCGAGGCGGAGATTTTGCCTCACATCAAGGTCTGTTACTCAATCGACACCCAAAAGGGCCGCTCACGAGTGGCCGGCTTGGGTGGCGATGGGGACCGTACACGGTCCCGGTGTCGCCCTTCACGGGCGCCACCCCGTGTACTTCCCGTGATATCGGGCCCCGAAAACCCCGACTTTTACGGGTTTTCCGGTGGAGTCCCTGCTCACGGAGCGTTGACAGCAATAAATTCGCTCCTGTGATCGATCACACACGGACGATCCGGGCGCAGGTCCCGAAAATTCCGCTCAAAGCGAACAAATTAATTCGTGCCCGGATCGTTCGGCCCGGCCTCTCAGACGGGCAATGAGACACGCATCACAAGACCACCGCCTTCACGGGGCTCCGCGATGATACGGCCGCCGTGAGCGCGCGCCACGGAGCGCGCGATCGACAGGCCGAGCCCGACCCCCTTGTCGCTGCCCGTTCGCTCCGTACGCAGCCGTCTGAAGGGCTCGAAGAGGTTGTCGATCTCGTACGCCGGCACCACCGGGCCGGTGTTCGAGACGACCAGCAGGGCCTGGCCGCCCCGGAGCTCGGTGGTGACCTCCACCCAGCCCCCCTCGGGGACGTTGTAGCGCACGGCGTTCTGCACGAGGTTAAGCGCGATCCGCTCCAGCAGGACCCCGTTGCCCTGGACTACGGCGGGGGCCCGCTCGCCGCGGATCTCCACGCCGCGCTCCTCGGCCTCGCCACGCGTCTGGTCGATCGCACGCGAGGCCACCTCCTCCAGGTCGACCGGCTTGCGCTCGACGATCTGGTTGTCGCTGCGGGCCAGCAGCAGCAGGCCCTCGACCAGCTGTTCGCTGCGCTCGTTGGTGGCCAGCAGGGTCTTGCCGAGCTGTTTCAGCTCCGGCGGGGCCTGGGGGTCGGACAGATGGACCTCCAGGAGCGTGCGGTTGATCGCGAGCGGGGTGCGCAGCTCGTGCGACGCGTTGCCGACGAACCGCTGCTGGGCGGTGAAGGCCCGCTCCAGGCGGTCGAGCATCTCGTCGAAGGTGTCGGCGAGCTCCTTCAGCTCGTCGTCCGGGCCGTCCAGCTCGATCCGGCGGGACAGATCGGTTCCGGCCACTCTGCGGGCGGTGCGGGTGATCCGGCCCAGCGGCGAGAGCACGCGTCCGGCCATCGCGTAACCGAAGGCGAAGGCGATGACGCTCAGCCCCACCAGGGCCAGCAGCGAGCGGTTCAGGAGCGTGTCGAGTGCCTGCTGCCGCTGGTGGTTGACGCAGGAGTTCATCGCCGCGTTGAAGGATTCCGGCGATGCCTTCTCCGGCAGGTTGCAGACATCGCTGGTGACCTGCCCGTTGACGATCTTGAACGGCAGCTCGCTGCCCACGTGCAGGGCCTGCGCGGCCAGCATGTAGATGATCGACAGCAGCAGGATGCCGGCGATCAGGAACATGCCGCCGTAGAGCAGCGTGAGCCGTATCCGGATGGTCGGGCGCAGCCAGTAGGGGGGCTCCTGCTGTTTGGGCTCCCAGGTGGGCTTCGGAGGCGCCGTCGGCGGCGCGGGGGCGGTGGGCACGGCCGTCAGATCCGGTAACCGGAACCGGGCACGGTGACGATGACCGGGGGCTCGCCGAGTTTCCGGCGCAGCGTCATGACGGTCACCCGGACGACATTGGTGAACGGGTCGGTGTTCTCGTCCCAGGCCTTCTCCAGCAGCTGCTCGGCCGAGACGACCGCGCCCTCGCTGCGCATCAGTACCTCCAGCACGGCGAACTCCTTCGGTGCGAGCTGGACCTCCGTCTCGCCCCGGAAGACCTCGCGCCGGTTGGGGTCGAGCTTGATGCCGGCCCGCTCCAGGACGGGCGGCAGGGCCACCGTGGTGCGCCGGCCGAGCGCCCGCACCCGTGCGGTCAGCTCGCTGAAGGCGAACGGCTTGGGCAGGTAGTCGTCGGCACCCAGCTCCAGGCCCTCGACGCGGTCGCTGACGTCGCCGGACGCGGTGAGCATCAGCACCCGGGTGGGCATGCCCAGCTCGACGATCCGCCGGCAGACGTCGTCGCCGTGGACCAGCGGGAGGTCCCGGTCGAGCACCACGACGTCGTAGTCGTTGACCTCGATGCGCTCCAGGGCCGCGGCGCCGTCGTACACGACATCGACGGCCATGGCCTCCCGGCGCAATCCGGTGGCCACCGCATCGGCGAGCAGCTGCTCGTCCTCCACGACGAGTACGCGCACGGCGCTGTCCTTCCTTAGAAACCTACGTAGAAACTTCAGAACGTCCCAAAGTGCCCACGGTCCGTGATCCGGACACCCGTCGGCACAGGTCTGTGCGGCTCCATCCTGCCCGCAACGCGCATAAACCGGCGGTAAGACGACGTGCCGCGGCCTGGGGCCCGCTGGAATTCACCGGACTTTCGGGCCAGTTGAGGTTTCCCCTGGGCCAGGCCCGGGGAGGACGCATTCACACCCGAGATCACGCCTTGAATGTGGCGTGCCACAGGCCACTCCGTCCCCGGAGAGCGCGTGATCACCCGCCCTACCGCCTCCGTGCGGAGGGAAACCCCGGGCACACCCCCGTGCCACCGACCCACGATGAGGGGGCGCGTTATGGACGCTTTCACCGCAGGTCTGCTGCAGCGGATCAAGACCACCGAGTACGACCTCACGAGAGCTCGGGAAACCGGCGACGACTTCCTCGCGGATGTCGAGCAGAGCGAGCTGGACGACCTTCACCGCCTCGCCGCCGAGCACGGCGTCGAGATCGGCGTCACCAGCGTCTGAGCACATCGGCGAGAAGGGCCCCCGAATGCCGTCACCGGCGTCGGGGGCCCTTCTCGTGTGCCGGGCCTGCCCGGCCGGCGGCTTCAGTCGTGCCAGGCGCCGAACTCCTCCAGGAGGGCCTGGAGCGGCTCGAAGACGCCCGGCGTCGCGGCGACCGTCAGATCACCGTCGGCGGGCAGGCCGGGCCGCCCGCCGGTGTACGCGCCCGCCTCGCGGGCGATGAGGTCGCCGGCCGCCAGGTCCCAGGGATGGAGCCCGCGCTCGTAGTAGCCGTCGAGGCGGCCCGCGGCCACATCGCAGAGGTCCACGGCGGCGGAGCCGCTGCGGCGGATGTCACGGAGCCGCGGGATCAGCTTCTGGGCCACGTCCGCCTGGTGCGCACGGACGTCACCGACGTAGTTGAAACCGGTCGAGACGAGCGCCTGGTCGAGCGGCGGCGCGGGCCGGCAGCGCAGGGGGGTGCCGTCGCCGTACGCGCCGCCCTCGGCGTACGCGCCGCCGCCGAGCACCGCCCGGTAGGTCTCGCGGCGCATCGGGGCAGCCACGACGCCCACGACCCGCACGCCGTCCCGTTCGGCGGCGATGGACACGGCCCAGGTGGGCAGCCCGTACAGGTAGTTCACGGTGCCGTCGAGCGGGTCGACGACCCAGCGGATCCCGCTGCTGCCCTCGGCGCTGGCCCCCTCCTCGCCGAGGACGCCGTCCTGCGGGCGGCGCTCGCTCAGGAAGCCGGTGATCAGCTTCTCGGCCGCGATGTCCATCTCGGTGACGACGTCGATCGGGCTGGACTTGGTCGCGGCCACCCCCAGATCGGCCGGGCGGCCGTCACGGAGCAGCGCTCCGGCCCGTGAGGCGGCCTCCAGGGCGAGGGCGAGCAGTTCGGACAGGTTCGGGTCGGTCACGGCTCTCCAGGGGGTCGTGGGCGTACGGCAGGGCTCTTACGCGTAGGGGCTGTCGGCACCCGCGGCGGCGGGCTTGAGGGCCCGGGCGGGGCAGCAGCCGACCGGGCAGAGGTCGTGGCCCGGCCCGAGCGAGCCCAGCGCGCACCGCCGGCCGCCCTGTCCCCGCTCGGTGGCGGCGCGCTCCAGCACCAGATCGCGCACGGCGGCGGCGAAGCGCGGGTCGGCGCCGACGGTGGCCGACCGGCGCACCGGCAGCCCCAGCTCGGCGGCCTTCGCGGTGGCCTCCGTGTCGAGGTCGTACAGGACCTCCATGTGGTCCGAGACGAAGCCGATGGGGGCCATCACCACGGCGGGCACACCGTCGGCGTGCAGCGCCTCCAGGTGGTCGCAGATGTCGGGCTCCAGCCAGGGGATGTGCGGGGCGCCGCTGCGCGACTGGTAGACGAGCTGCCAGGGGTACTCGACGCCGGTCTCCTCACGCACCGCGTCGACGACCAGCCGGGCGACCTCGAGGTGCTCGGCGACATAGGCGCCGCCGTCGCCGTGCGCCTTCACGGGGCCGGAGGTGTCGGCGGCGGAGGTGGGGATGGAGTGCGTGGTGAAGGCGAGGTGCGCCCCGGCCCGTACGTCCTCGGGGAGGTCGGCCAGGGAGGCGAGGACGCCGTCCACCACGGGGGTCACGAATCCGGGGTGGTTGAAGTAGTGCCGGAGCTTGTCCACCCGGGGCACCGGCAGCCCCTCCGCCTCCAGGACGGCCAGTGACTCGGCGAGGTTCTCGCGGTACTGCCGGCAGCCGGAGTAGGAGGCGTAGGCGCTGGTGGCGAGGACGGCGATGCGGCGGTGTCCGGCCGCGGCCATCTCGCGCAGGGTGTCGGTGAGGTAGGGCGCCCAGTTGCGGTTGCCCCAGTACACCGGCAGGTCCAGGCCGTGCTCGGCGAAGTCCTTGCGCAGGGCGTCCAGCAGGGCCCTGTTGTGGGCGTTGATCGGACTGACGCCACCGAACAGGAAGTAGTGCTTGCCGACCTCCTTCAGCCGCTCCTCGGGGATGCCCCGGCCGCGGGTCACGTTCGCCAGGAACGGGACCACGTCGTCCGGGCCTTCGGGGCCGCCGAAGGAGAGCAGCAGCAGGGCGTCGTAGGGAGCGGGATCGCGCAGATCGGACATGACAACGATCCTGCCACCCGCCTCGGACGGCCCTCCCACCGACATCGGCTCCGGGCCCACCCCGCTGTCGGGCCGATCGCCCCGACCGCAATGACCTCACCCGCCGTTGGCAGCGGCGTCGCGCTGCCCATCGCGGGTGAGGCCGTAAGCTGTATCGGTTACGTTCATGTATTACAGGCGTGTGCGATCACGCTGTTCCGGAGCCCTCCTTGCCCAGTCCCTACCGCGCGATATTCGCCGTCCCCGGCACCAAGGGGTTCTCGGCGGCCGGATTCCTCGGCCGGATGCCGCTGTCCATGATGGGCATCGGCGTGGTGACCATGATTTCCCAGCTCACCGGCCGTTACGGGCTGGCCGGCGCGCTCTCCGCGATGCTGGCGATGTCGGCGGCGGTGATCGGGCCGCTGATCTCCCGGCTCGTCGACCGGCACGGACAGCGCCGGGTCCTGCGGCCCGCCACCCTGGTCGCGCTGACGGCGGTGGCCGGGCTGCTGATCTGCGCGCAGCAGCGGCTGGCCGACTGGACGCTCTTCGTCTTCGCGGCGGGCGCCGGCTGCGTGCCCAGCGTGGGTTCGATGATCCGGGCCCGCTGGGCGGAGATCTACCGCGGTTCGCCGCGGCAGCTGCACACCGCGTACGCGTGGGAGTCGATCGTCGACGAGGTGTGCTTCATCTTCGGGCCGATCATCTCGATCGGTCTGTCCACCGCCTGGTTCCCGGAGGCCGGGCCGCTCCTGGCGGCCGGGTTCCTGCTGGTCGGTGTGGTCTGGCTGACCGCGCAGCGGTCCACCGAGCCCGTTCCGCATCCGCGCCGGGAACACACCGGCGGCTCCGCGCTGCGCTCCCGGGGACTCCAGGTGCTCGTGGTGACGTTCGTGGCCACCGGCGCGATCTTCGGGTCGGTCGACGTGGTGACGGTGGCCTTCGCCGAGGACCGGGGCCACAAGGCCGCGGCGAGCCTCGTACTGGCCGTGTACGCGCTGGGGTCCTGCCTGGCCGGAGCGGTCTTCGGCCTGCTCCACCTGAAGGGGAAGGCGTCCACCAGGTGGCTGGTGGGCGTGTGCGCGATGGCCGTGAGTATGATCCCCCTCCAACTGGCCGGGAACCTGCCGTTCCTGGCCGTGGCGCTCTTTGTCGCGGGTCTCGCCATCGCACCGACGATGGTCACCACCATGGCCCTCGTCGAACAGCACGTACCGCGCACCGAACTGACCGAAGGCATGACCTGGACCAGCACCGGGCTCGCCGTCGGAGTGGCGCTCGGCTCCTCGGCCGCCGGCTGGGTGGTCGACGCGTCGGGAGCAGAGGCGGGGTACGCGGTGCCCGTCGCGGCGGGAGCGCTCGCGGCCGCGGTGGCGTTCCTGGGGTATCGCCGGCTCAGCGGGCCGGTTCCTATGGAAGGGCGCGCGGAAGATGACCGACACCGACGCACGGACGACGACGAACGCGTGGCGTAACTGGGCGGGCAATGTCAGCGCCCGTCCGGTACGGGCCGTGTCCCCGGCCTCCGTGCCGGAGCTCGCCGAGGTGCTGCGCCGGGCGTCCGAGGACGGTCTGCGGGTGAAGCCGGTCGGCACCGGGCACTCCTTCACCGCGACGGCGGCCACCGACGGCGTGCTGATCCGCCCGGACCTGCTCACCGGCATCCGGAACATCGACCGCGAGGCGATGACGGTGACCGTCGAGGCCGGCACCCCGCTGAAGCGGCTGAACACCGCCCTGGCCCGCGAGGGCCTCTCGCTCACCAACATGGGCGACATCATGGAGCAGACGGTCGCGGGTGCCACCTCGACCGGCACCCACGGCACCGGCCGTGACTCGGCGTCCATATCCGCGCAGATCCGCGCCCTCGAACTGGTCACCGCCGACGGCACGGTGCTGACCTGTTCGGAGAAGGAGAACGCCGACATCTTCGCCGTCGCCCGGATCGGGCTCGGCGCACTGGGTGTCATTACGGCGATCACCTTCGCCGTGGAGCCGGTCTTCCTGCTGACGGCCCGTGAGGAGCCGATGACCTTCGACCGGGTTCTGGGCGACTTCGACGCGCTGGTCGCGGAGAACGAGCACTTCGAGTTCTACTGGTTCCCGCACACCGGCAACTGCAACACCAAGCGCAACAACCGCAGCGCGGGCCCCGCCGCCCCGCCCGGAAAGGTCAGCGGCTGGGTCGAGGACGAGCTCCTCTCCAACGGGATCTTCCAGGTGGCCTGTTCGCTCGGCCGGGCGGTCCCCGCCGCCATTCCGTCGATCGCCAAGCTCTCCAGCCGCGCCCTGTCGGCCCGCACGTACACCGACATCCCGTACAAGGTCTTCACCAGCCCGCGCCGGGTCCGCTTCGTGGAGATGGAGTACGCGCTGCCGCGCGAGGCCGCCGTGGAGGCGCTGCGCGAGGTGAAGGCGATGGTCGAGCGTTCGCCGCTGCGGATCAGCTTCCCGGTGGAGGTCCGTACCGCCCCGGCGGACGACATCGCGCTCTCCACGGCCTCGGGCCGCGAGAGCGCGTACATCGCCGTCCACCTCTACAAGGGCACGCCCTACCAGGCGTACTTCACGGCGGTCGAGCGGATCATGACCGCCCATGGCGGCCGCCCGCACTGGGGCAAGGTCAACACCCGTGACGCGGAGTACCTCGCCGGGGTGTACCCGCGGTTCGGCGAGTTCACCGCCGTACGCGACCGGCTCGACCCGGACCGGCTCTTCGGCAACGACTACCTGCGCCGGGTCCTGGGCGAGTAGCCCCGGACGCCGGGCCGTGCCTCACTGTCCGGTGTCCGTGCCGGTGGCGGCACCGTCGCCCTGGGCCGGGGCCCCGCCGCCGCCCTCGGGGGCCGTGCCGGCGGAGGCGCCGTCGCTGGGTGCCGCCGGGGAGGGAGTGGCCGCCGGGGACGGGCTCGTACGGTCACCGGTGCCGCTGGACGGCGTGGGGCTCGGCGTCGGACCGGCCGAGGAGCCGTCGCCCTGACCGGAGTCGGGGTTCTGGCCCCGGTCTCCCTGCGAGTCCGTACCGGGCGTCGTGCCGCTCTCCCGGTCGGGTGTCCGCCCCTGGCCCGGGTCGGTGCTCGTCGACGGTGCCGGATCGTCCGACCCGGAAGTCCGCTCCCCGCCACGCACGACGGAGCCGACGGTTGTGCCCTGGCCACCACTCAGGTCGTTGCCGGAGATCAGCTCGTACGTGGTGATTCCGGCCATCGTGAGGACGAAGACCACCGCCGCCCCGAGCGCCGGCCGCTTCCAGCCGCGGACCCGGGTGCCATGTGTGGTGGCTTCGGAGAACTCCTCGTCCGGATCCGGGCGCCCCGTGGAGAGCATCTGGGTCGCGTCGGGGGTCCGCAGCATTCGCGTACGGTCCTGGTCGTCTGCCGCGGCACCCGGCGCGGCCGTGACGTCCGCCCCGCGCAGCACGGTGGTGGCGTCCATGGCGGGCATCATCGTGGTGGCGTCCATGGCTCCGTCGGGAGCTCGGGAGGGGGTTGCGGAGGGAGTTCCGGCCGACGGCCGTCGCGTCCCCTTCGTCGCACGCGCACCGCTGGTCTCCCGCGTATGCACCGTCACCTCACGGTCCGGGTGCTTCACCTGGACCGTGACCTCGCGGATCTGCTCCCCCGTGCGCCGGAAGAAGTGCTGGAAGACCGAACCGCCGCAGGTGGCGACGACGCTCATCACTCCGGCGCCGAGGATCGTTCCGTACACACCCAGCTGGGAGGCGGCCACCGCCGCCGCGACCGCTGCCACGGCACTGCCCGCGACCTGCGGCAGGCTCAGATCTATACGCCTTCCTTTGGGTTCTGTGTCACTTTCCGGCTTCCGCACCATTTCCAGCCCTTGATTGACATCTCTCCCACCATGCAACAGGAAGGGACATTTGAGCGAAGTGAATAGTTCCGGTTCCGGGGATTCTGTGAAGCAGGACACGAGCGCGGGGCGCACCACCCCCGGCCCGGTGACCCGACTCCCCCACCTCAGGAGAACTTCGACGGCGCGGCGGTCCACCCTCATGGCCCGAATGGAGTACTGTGGCGAGCCCTGGGGCCGGACTCCCGTACGAGTGTCCGGGATCTTCGGGAGGGGGCCGAAGGAGGCACTCGATCCGGCGGCGCCACGGCATCGCACGGAGACTGGCTACATGAGGTGACGAGAGGTCACTTTCTGTTGCAGAATAGGTCACCGTGTCATACCGGCGATCAAGGGCTCACGCCCGACACGCCGGGCAACACGGCAATGTTGTGGCAGGCTGCACCCGGGCAGGCCACACTCGACTAGCGGAAGCAGCGACGCACGTGACGTCGGCAGGCACCACCCGGGAGGTCCCCATGCCCGAACTGCGTGTCGTGGCCGTCTCCAACGACGGCACACGACTGGTGCTCAAGGCTGCGGACAGCACGGAGTACACGCTTCCCATCGACGAGCGGCTGCGCGCCGCCGTGCGCAACGACCGCGCGCGACTCGGCCAGATCGAGATCGAGGTGGAGAGCCACCTCCGCCCCCGCGACATCCAGGCCCGGATACGAGCCGGTGCCTCCGCGGAGGAGGTCGCCCAGTTCGCCGGGATCCCCGTCGACCGTGTCCGCCGCTTCGAGGGCCCCGTGCTCGCGGAGCGCGCCTTCATGGCCGAGCGGGCCCGGAAGACTCCCGTGCGCCGTCCCGGCGAGAACACCGGCCCCCAGCTCGGCGAGGCGGTGCAGGAGCGGCTGCTGCTGCGCGGCGCCGACAAGGAGACCGTCCAGTGGGATTCCTGGCGCCGCGATGACGGCACCTGGGAAGTCCTCCTGGTCTACCGGGTCGCGGGCGAGCCGCACTCGGCGAGCTGGACGTACGACCCGCCGCGTCGGCTGGTCCAGGCGGTGGACGACGAGGCGCGCTCGCTGATCGGCGAGACCGACGACGTCGCCGCCCCCGAGCCGAGCTTCCCGTTCGTGCCCCGGATCGCCCGGCTGCCGCGCGACCGGCCGCTGGACCGCGCCCTGGACCGCCAGATGGAGCGGCCCACGGCTCCGCCGCCCCCGCCCGAGCCGGAGGAGCACATCGCGTCGGTCTCGGCCGGTGAGCGCGATTCGCTGACCAGCCTGCTGGAGGCGGTGCCGAGCTTCCGCGGCGACATGGTGGTGCCGGAACGGCCGGCGCAGCCCGAGCCGCCCGCGATCGAGCCCGCCACGCAGGAGCCGGGGGCCGGTGAACCGCCGGCCGCGGCGGCCTCCGCGGGTGCCGGTTCCGCCTACGCCGATGTGCTGATGCCACGAGCGGTGGCCGGTCACCGCGACCGGCTGACCGGTACGACGGACCGCCAGGCCGAGGCGGACGGCGTCCGGCCCGGCCGCCGGGCCGCCGTACCGACCTGGGACGAGATCGTCTTCGGCACCCGCCGCAAGAAGCAGGACTGAGCGGGGGAACCGCGGCATGACGAGGGCCCGTACGCCACTGCGTACGGGCCCTCGTGCCGTCTGCGTCCGCCGCGCCTCGCGCTTACGGGGCCGGGCGCGGCGGTCCCGGTCGGCGCGCCCTCCGTTACTGGGGCTCGGGCCCCGTTGCCACCGGGCGGGACTCGTCGCCGGACCACTCGGACCAGGAGCCCGCGTACAGCGCCGCGGGGATCCCGGCGACGGCCAGGGCCAAGACCTCATGGGCGCCGGAGACGCCGGAGCCGCAGTAGACGCCGATCTCCTCCGCCGGGCCGGCGCCGAGTTCCTTGAAGCGGACCGCCAGCGCCTCCGGGGCCAGGAACCGCCCGTCGTCCCCCGTGTTCTCGGAGGTCGGGGCCGAGACCGCGCCCGGGATGTGGCCGCCCACCCGGTCGATCGGCTCCACGTCGCCCCGGTAGCGCTCGGCGGCCCGTGCGTCGAGCAGCAGCCCCGAGCGGGCCAGCTCCGCCGCTCCGTCCGCGTCCAGCAGCGGCAGCGCACCGGGGACGGGCCGGAAGTCACCCCCGGCCGGAGCCGGGATCCCGGTGTCGAGGTCGCCCGTCCAGACGGCGAGACCGCCGTCCAGGACCCTGACGTCCGGGTGTCCCGTCCAGCGCAGCAGCCACCAGGCGCGGGCCGCGGCCCAGCCCTGGCCGCCGTCGTACACGACCACCGGGGTGTCCCGGGAGACACCGGCCCTGCGCATCACCGCCCCGAATTCGTCCGGATCGGGCAGTGGATGGCGGCCGCCGCGGCCCGCGGGTCCGGCGAGTTCCGCGTCCAGGTCGACGAAGACCGCACCGGGAATGTGCCCGGCCTCGTACTCGGGCCGCCCGTTCGGGCCGCCCAGCTGCCAACGTACGTCCAGGAGCACCGGCGGACGTGGCCCCGCCGACTCGCTCGCGTATTCCGATGCGGTGATGATGGGCTTCATGGGTGCCATCCTCGCGCAGGAGGCACCCCACCCGTAACACCCTCGAAACGGGCGCACCGCTGCAAACCGGTCTCCCTCCGTCGAGATCCGGAAAGTGCGGCGCGGCCGGAGCACTTCGTGCGCCGGGTGGTGCCAACATCTGCACGGGGCGTACACATCCCGTACCGCACGACGGCGAGCCGGCCCCGTTTTCCCCCGTACGGCCACCCCGATGGTCCGAGGAGAGAGTGACGATGACCGAGGCTGCCGCGCCGCGTACGCCCGGAACACCTTGCTGGGTGAGTCTGATCGTGCACAGCATGAGCACGACCCAGGCCTTCTACGCCGATCTGTTCGGCTGGGAATTCGTGCCGGGTCCGGACCAGCTGGGTCCGTACGTCCGGGCGCTGATCGACGGAAAAGTGGTGGCGGGCATCGGACAGCTGCCGCCGGACCGGCATCTGCCGGTCGCCTGGACGACCTATCTGGCCACCGACGACGCGGATCTCACCGCGGAGGCCATCCGGTCCTGCGGGGGCACCGTCGCCGTGGGGCCGCTCGACGCGGGCGAGGCGGGCCGGCTCGCCATCGCCTCCGACCCCGGCGGTGCGGTCTTCGGGGTCTGGCAGGCCGCCGCGCATGTCGGCACCGCGCTCGCCGGCGCCCCCGGCACTCCGGTCTGGAACGAGTTGGTGACCCGGGAGACCGCGACGGTCTGCAAGTTCTACCAGATGGTCTTCGGCTACGAGGCGGAGGCGGTCGTCTCGGCCGACTTCGACTACCAGACCCTGCATCTGGAGGGCCGGCCGGTGGCGTCGCTGCACGGTGTCGGCCATGCCCTGCCGCGCGACCGGGGCCCGCACTGGATGACGCACTTCGAGGTCTCCGACACCGACGAGGCCGCCCGGCGGGTGGTGGAGCTGGGTGGGTACATCCTGCAGCCGCCCCGGGAGGGGTCGGGCGGCCGGGTGGCGACCGTGGCGGACCCGGAGGGCGCGGCCTTCACGATCGTCCGGTCGGCCGTCGGCTGAGCCGCCCGGCGGCGGGATCTCAGCCGGTCCGGACCCGTTCGACGTGCCGGTGGGCGGGGCCGGCCAGCCGGGCGTGCATCTCGTCGAAGAGCTCGGACGCGTGGGTTCCGCTCCATTCGGCGGGCAGCAGTTCCCGCGCGACACCGGGATCGAGGTAGACCAGCCGGCGCCAGTCGGTGAGGACCCTGATGTACGTCGTGAACGCCTCCCCGTCCGTCACCCCCGGCCGCTGCGCGATCCGCTCGGCCACCGGGCGGTGCGCGGCGAGGAATTCGACGTACAGCCGTTGCAGCCGGGCGGTGTCCCACCAGGAGCGGACCTTCGCGGCGAGTTCGCCGCCGTCGCCCTCGCCGGCCGAGAGGTAGTCGGCCCGGAAGAGGTCGGCGTACGAGCGCAGGCCGTGTCTGGCCAGCATGGACTCCGCCTCGTCGTGCACATGCCCGGGTGCGATCCACACGCCGGCGGACACCGAGCCGAAGCCGAGCCGGGTGAGCTGGGTGCGCAGGGTGTGCCGCCTGGCGCGTTCGGACTCGGGCACCGAGAAGACGACCAGTACCCAGCCCTCGTCCACGGTGGCCCGTCGGGCGGCGAAGATGCGCGGATCGCCGTCGCGCAGCATGCGCTCGGTCTCGGGCGAGATCCGGTAGCCGGCCGCTCCGGACACCGTCCGGGCTTCGAGCAGTCCGGCCCGTTTCAGCCGGGAGACGCAGGAGCGTACGGTCGGTGCCTCGACGCCGAGGTCGGCGAGCAGCTGGATCAGTGAGGCCACCGACATCCAGCCGTCGGTGTCGCGCGCGTACAGCCCGTAGACGGTCACGATCAGCTGTCTGGGCTGCACCTTGCCCAGCGGGCCCGGTCCGGAGTCGTCCTCTTCCGCGCTCACCGTGTTCACGGCCTCATCCTAAGACCGACCGGCAATTGGGGGTGGAAGAAGGCGCGTGCCCAGCCCCGCGACGCCGCCCCCCAATTGCCGGTCGGTCCAAGCAGCGGGACACGGGTGGCGGACGGGCGGTTCAGGCGGAGGTGACGGGCAGCACGTCCGGCGACAGCGCGCCCGCGCGGGCGGTGGCGCTGGTGGTCCTGCGCTGATGGTGGCGCCGGCACAGCACCTCGTAACCGACCTCGCCCGCCTGTTGGTTGACGTCGCCCACGACCACCTGGGCGCCTTCGACGACCATCTCGCCGCCGACCGTCCGGGCATTGTGCGTGGCCCGTGCGCCGCACCAGCAGAGCGCTTCGACCTGGAGGGTCTCCACCCGGTCGGCCAGCTCGATCAGCCGCTGGGAGCCGGGGAACAGCTTGGTCCGGAAGTCGGTGGTGATGCCGAACGCGAAGACGTCCAGGTCGAGGTCGTCGACGATGCGCGCCAGCTGGTCGATCTGGACGGGGGCCAGGAACTGCGCCTCGTCCACGATCACGTAGTCCGCCCGGCCGCCCCGGCTTATCCGGTCGACGAGATGGGCGTACAGGTCCATGCCCTCGTCGGCCTCGACGGCGTCGGTGACCAGTCCCAGGCGTGAGGAGAGCTTGCCCTCCCCCGCCCGGTCGTCGCGGGTGAAGATCACGCCTTGCAAGCCGCGTGCCGAACGGTTGTGGCCGATCTGGAGCGCCAGCGTGCTCTTTCCGCAGTCCATCGTTCCGGAGAAGAACACAAGCTCGGGCATGAGAGGTCGAGCACCTTTCGGGCAAGCGAAGACGTGGGGGAAGGGATGCGGGGAGAAAAGCGGTTACGAGCGTACTTCGAGGAGCGGGACGAGCTGCTCGACGGGGGTCATCGAGCCGTGCATGCCCACCATCGCGGACTCGTGCGGCTCGTTGACGGAGGCGGTGATCACCACGTCGTCGTGGGCCGCCGCGACGACGTCGCCGATCCTGCCACGGACCCGTTCGTCGACCTTCGGGCCGAACCAGCCGGCCGCGATCGCCTCGTCCCGGCTCGCCACCCAGAACTGCTCGCCGAGCACTTCCTGCCAGACGGTCAGCACATCGTTCTCGGCGCCCGGAACGGCGTACACATGACGGGCCCGGCCCTCGCCGCCGAGCAGGGCGACGCCCGCGCGCAGCTCCCAGTCCTCGTCGAAGTCGATCCGGGACTGCTCGTCGAACGGGATGTCGATCATGCCGTGGTCGGCGGTGATGTAGAGCGCCGAGCGGGGCGGGAGCTGTTCGGCCAGGCGCCGCGCCAGCCCGTCGACATACATCAGCTGTCCGCGCCAGGCGTCGGAGTCGACACCGAAGCGGTGGCCCTTGCCGTCGACCTCGCTGTAGTACGTGTAGACGAGCGACCGGTCGCCCGCAGCGAGCCGTTCGGCGGCGATGTCCATCCGCTCCTCGCCGGTGAGCCGGCCCAGGAACGAGCCGCCGCTGAGCGCGACCTTGGTGAGCGGGGTCTGCTCGAAGGCGGGGGCGGAGACCTGGGCGGTGCGCACGCCCGCGGCGTCGGCGAGCTGGAAGACGGTGGGGTACGGCTGCCAGACCTTCGGGGAGGTCCAGGGCTTCCAGCGGAGCTGATTCATCAGCTCGCCGGTCTCCGGATTGCGTGCGCTGTAGCCGGGCAGGCCGTGCTCCCCGGGCGGCAGCCCGGTGCCCACCGAGGCGAGCGAGGTCGCCGTGGTGGCCGGGAAGCCCGCCGTTATCGGGCGGCCGGTGCCGCCGCGCGAGGTGGGGAGCAGGGAGTGCAGAAACGGTGCCTCGTCGGGGTGGGCCCTGATCTGTTCCCAGCCGAGGCCGTCGATCAGGAACACGCAGTTCCGGTCGGCGGGGGTGAGTTCGGGGATCGCCGCGGTGAAGCCGGCGACGCCCTGTCCGGCGGCGAGCGTGGGCAGCAGATCGGCGAGCGATCCGCTGCCGTACTCCGGCACCGGGGCGCTGTCGACGGAGAGCGGAACGGGGTCCTGCCAGGCCGGCTGAGCCATCAGCGGCCGGTCGCCGCGGTCGCGGCCGTGGCCTCGGAGAGCGACTGGGCGAAGGCGAGGGTCTGGCGCACGGTGTCCGGGCCATCACCGGCCTCGCTGACCCGCAGGCTCAGGTCGTCGGCGGTGGAGTTGCCGGTGTAGCCGTGGTCGGCCTCGCAGTTGGGGTCGCCGCAGGCGGCCGGCTCCAGGTCGATCCGGGAGACCGCGCCCCAGCCGATGGTGAGGACGACCTCGCGGGGCAGCGTGCCCGGTACGTACTTCTCGGGGTTGGCGACGACCCGGCTGACCACGACCGACGAGATCCGGTCGAGCTTGACCGACTCCGTGGAGGTGGTGGCGTACGGGGTCGGGGAGCTGGTGTCGGCGTTCTGCTCGTCGGTGTGACTGACGATGAAACGGTTGTCCGTCAGGACCAGGACCGTGACGTGACGGCGCACCTCGTTGGAGTCGAAGGTGGTCTCCTGGTGCACCAGGTACGAAGCGACCGGCTCACCGCCCACGGCGGCCTCCACCGCCTCGGCCACGAGGGCCGGGTAGTAGCCGCTGCGCTCGATCGCCGCGCGCAGCCCCTGGGTCGTCGTACCGGTCTTAGCCATGAGGACCATCCTACGGGGGGCGGATGACTGCCGGGGACGTTGCGCGGCAGGGCGGACCGGGAGCGGTGGGCGGGACGGCGCCCGCCCCGGCCGGCGTCAGTAGTTGGGGAGGCGGCGGGGGCCGAGGTCGGTGCGGGCCGGGGGCGGCGAGAGCCGGACGGCCGCGCCGAGGACGGTCAGCCCCTGAGTGGCGACCACCACGGGTTCCAGGGCGATGGAGACCACCTCGGGGTGGTCGTCGACGAGCCGGGAGACCCGCAGCAGCAGCTCTTCGAGGGATGCGGTGTCCACCGGCGCGGCACCGCGCCAGCCGAACAGCACCGGGGCCGCCCGGATGGACCGGATCAGCTCGGCGGCGTCGCGGTCGGTGGCCGGGACGAGGCGGTGGGCGGTGTCACCGAGGAGTTCGGAGGGCGCGCCGGCGAGCCCGAAGGAGAGCACGGCACCGGCCGCCGGGTCGATCGTGGCCCGTACGACGGTGTCGACGCCGCGCGGCGCCATGGCCTGGACCACCGGCTGGAGTTCGGCGGGCTTGCCGAGCAGGTCGGTCAGTTCGCCGTACGCCCGGCGCAGCGCGGTCTCATTGGCGAGGTCGAGCCGGACACCGCCGAGGTCGGCGCGGTGGCGCAGGTGCGGCGCGGTGGTCTTGAGCGCCACGGGGTAGCCGAGCCGGGCCGCCGCCGCGACGGCCGCGTCCGGGTCGGGTGCAGGGAGCGTCGGCCGCACGGTGATGCCGTAGCGGCCGAGGAGCTCGCGGGCCTGGTCGGGTGCGAGCTGGAGGCCCCTCGGGTCGGGGTCGGGGCCGAGGAGGGAGTCGATGAGTCCGGCGGTGCCGGGCTCGTCGATGGTGTCGTCGAGGAACTCGGGCACCTTGCCGGGCACGGCGGCCTGCCGTCGCCACTGTGCGTACCGCACCGCCTCGGCCAGGGCGCGCACCGCCCGTTCGGCGGCGGGGTAGGCGGGGATCCGGCCGTTGCGGGCGCCGGGGGCGCCGGCGACGGCGGTCGTGGGCGCCTGGCCGGAGCCGGGCGGGGTGGTGTCTCCGGCGACAGCTGTCGTGGGTGCCGGGCCGGAGCCGGGCGGGGTGGTGGCTCCGGTGCGGGTGGGGCTCGCGGCCGGGGCGGGCTGTGCCGGGGGGCGCGGCTGGGCGACCGTGCTGGTGGCCGCGGCGAGGGCCTCGGCCAGCCCGCCGATCTCGACGTGCACGACGGCCACCGGCTTGGCCGGGCCCGCGGCGGCGGCCGTGTGCAGGGCGGCCGCGAGCACCTCTCCGTCGCCCGATTCCGCCTCTCCGTCCTCGCCGACCCAAGGGATCGCCGTCACGACCACCGAGTCGCAGCCGTCGTCGGCGAGGGCCTCGGCCAGGGCGTTCCTGAAGTCCTGCGGGGTGGCGGCGGTGGTGAGGTCGAGGGGCGGGCGCGGGCGCAGCCCCTCGGCGAGGCAGGCGTCGTACGTGAGGAGGCCGAGCGATTCGGAGTTGCCGAGGATCGCGACCCGGGGGCCGGCCGGGAGCGGCTGGTCGGCGAGGAGGAGCCCCGCGTCGACCATCTCGGTCACCGTGTCGACCCGGATCACGCCCGCCTGCCGCATCAGCGCGGAGACCGTCGCGTCCGGGATGCGGCTGACCGGCACCGCGTGGCCGGGCGGGGTGGAACCGCTGTGCCGGGCGCCCTTCACCACGACCACCGGCTTCACCGCCGCGGTGCGCCGGGCGAGGCGGGTGAACTTGCGGGGGTTGCCGAGCGATTCGAGGTACAGCAGGGCGACGTCGGTGTCGGGGTCCTCGTACCAGTACTGGAGGAAGTCGTTGCCCGAGATGTCGGCACGGTTGCCCGCGGAGATGAAGGTGGACAGGCCCGCGCCGCGCCGGTAGAGCCCGGAGAGCAGCGCGATGCCGATCGCTCCGGACTGGGTGAACAGGCCGATGCGTCCGGGGGCGGGCGGCTCGGGGGCGAGCGAGGCGTTCAGCCGGACCGTTTCGGCATTATTGATCACGCCGAAGGCGTTCGGGCCGATGATCCGCATCCCGTACGAACGGGCCTGCCGGACCAGTTCGCGCTGCCGTTCCCGGCCCTCGGCGCCCCATTCGGCGTATCCCGCGGAGAGCACGACCAGGCCCTGGACGCCGTGCTCGCCGCAGTCCGCGACGGCCTCCGGGACCCGGTCGGCGGGAACGGCGACGACCGCGAGGTCGACCGGCTCCTCGATCTCGCCGATCGAGCGGTGGGCGGGGACGCCGTCCACGGTGGCCCGGTCGGCGGGGAAGGAGCGGTTCACGGCGTACGTGCGGCCGGTGAAGCCGGCTCCGAGGAGGTTGCGCAGGACCGTGCGGCCGACGCCACCGGGGGTCCGGCCGACGCCGATGACGGCGACGGAGCCGGGGGCCAGCAGGCGCTGCACGGACCGCGCCTCCGCCCGCTGTTCGCGGCCGCGCTGGACGGCGAGGGACTCGGCGGTCGGTTCGAGGTCCAGAGTGAGGTGGACCGAGCCGTCCTCGAAACTGCGCTGCTGGGTGTACCCGGCGTCCCGGAACACCTTGATCATCTTGTTGTTGGCGGGCAGCACCTCGGCGGCGAAGCGGCGGATGCCGCGCTCACGGGCGACGGCTGCGATGTGTTCGAGGAGCGCCGAGGCCACGCCCCGGCCCTGGTGCGCGTCCTGGACGAGGAAGGCGACCTCGGCCTGGTCGGCGGGGGCGGAGGCGGGCCTGCCCCGCTCGTCGATCCGGTCGTAGCGGACGGTCGCGATGAACTCGCCGCCGACCGTGACGGCGAGCCCCACCCGGTCGACGTAGTCGTGATGGGTGAAGCGGTGCACGTCCCGGTCGGACAGCCGTGGGTACGGGGCGAAGAACCGGTAGTACTTCGACTCGTCGGAGACCTGCTCGTAGAAGCTGACCAGCCGTTCGGCATCGTCCGTGGTGATGGGCCTGATGCGCGCGGTGCCTCCGTCGCGGAGCACCACGTCCGCTTCCCAGTGGTCGGGATAAGCGTGATGCGGACTCTGCTCCGGCGCGGGCTGCATGGGCAAAGAGTACGGCTCCGTCAGCGGTCGCGTAGGTCCCGGGGCCGGGGCAGTCTGAGAGGGCCGATCGGCGGGTCCTCAGGCGTTACGGGCTGCTCCCGGGGTCGGCCGGAGCACTGCGCACCGCGTGAGAGACTGGTCTAGACAACTGTTGATTCGTGAAGGGCAGAACCATGGCTGAGCGCCGCGTCAACGTCGGTTGGGCCGAGGGCCTGCACGCCCGCCCCGCTTCCATCTTCGTCCGTGCCGCCACGGCTTCCGGCGTCCCCGTGACGATCGCCAAGGCCGAAGGCAACCCGGTGAACGCCGCTTCCATGCTCGCGGTTCTCGGCCTCGGCGCGCAGGGTGGCGAGGAGATCGTGCTCGCGTCCGAGGCCGACGACTCCGAAGCCGCCCTGGACCGTCTGGCGAAGCTGGTCGCCGAGGGTCTTGAGGAGCTCCCGGAGACCGTCTGAAACATTTTCCGCGAGAGAGCCGTGGCACCCTGAACCGGGGCCGCGGCTCTTTTGTCTTCCGGTGCCGCCGGAAAAATCAGGCACGCGGAATACAGGTGGAACGAAATCCGGGCAGTACTGAATTCGGGCAGGACTGAATTCAGACCGGGCACATTTGGACCGTCCGGAACGCGCCCGCGCAATGGCTTCTCTCTGTATACGGCTTGTATACGGCGCGATTGTTAATGCCGGACACCCGCGCTGTTTACGGAATGTTGCGAGGTCCTCACCCGCTCGGCCCCGGGCGCGCCGGGCCGTCGGCGCAGCCGGTGCGCGGCCGCGGCCCGTTCCGCGTGATGGGCGGCCAGCGCCCTGGCCCGTTCCGCGTCGCCGCGCGCCACCGCGTCCACGATCGCCCCGTGCTCGGCCCAGGCATCCACCGGCCGGGCGAGCTGCTCGACCGCGTACATCCAGTCGATCTTGTGCCGCAGCTGGGTCAGCAGCGCGATCAGGCCGGGGCTGCCGGAGGCCTGCGCCAGCGTCTCGTGGAACCAGCCGCCCAGCGAGCGCAGATCGTCGCCCTCGCCGCGCCGGGCCCGGTCCTGACCGAGCCGCACGAGGCCGCGGAGCACCTTGAGGTGTGCCTCGGTGCGGCGTTGCGCGGCGCGGGCGGCGCCCAGTGGCTCCAGCAGTGTGCGGACCTCCAGGAGGTCGGCCGCCTCCAGCTCGGTGGGTTCGGCGACGCAGGCGCCCGCGTGCCGCCGGGTGACCACGAAGCCCTCGGACTCCAGGGTGCGCAGCGCCTCGCGCACCGGGACGCGGGAGACCCCGTAACGGCGGGCCAGCAGTTCCTCCGTGAGTCGGCTGCCGCGTTCGAAGACACCGGAGACGATGTCGTCGCGGATTGCCGTGCATACCGAATGCGCCGGAATGCGCATGTCCGAACCTCCGCCTCAATCCCCGCGAATCGCGGCCGGCCTACGCCTGTTCCGCGACTCTATTGCAATGCGGCCGAATTTCCGATGCCGGGCGGGAATTCATGAATATCTTCTGGCCGCGGAACGGTTCGCCGGGCGGTCGCCCCCAGCGGCCGGGGCGGCGGGCACGTCGAAGGCCCCGGCGCGCTGCCGGGGCCTTCGACGAAGTGGTGCGGTGGAGCGTCGGTCAGACGCGGACGCCGTGGGCGCGCAGGTACGCGACCGGGTCCATGTCGGAGCCGTACGACGGGGTCGTACGGGCCTCGAAGTGGAGGTGCGGTCCGGTGGAGTTGCCGGTCGAGCCGGAGAGGCCGATCTGCTGGCCCGCGCCGACGCTCTGGCCGACGGAGACGCCGATCGAGGAGAGGTGGCCGTACTGCGTGTACGTGCCGTCCGTCATCCGGAGCACGATGTTGTTGCCGTACGCGCCGCCCCAGCCGGCCTCGACGACCGTGCCGGCGCCGACGGCGACGACGGAGCTGCCGGAGGCGGCGTGGAAGTCGATGCCGGAGTGGCTGCCGGAGGACCAGAGCGAGCCGCTGGACTTGTAGCCGGTGCTCACGTACGAGCCGGCGACCGGGAGCCGGAAGGAGCCCAGGCGGGTGCGCTCGGCGGACCGGGCGGCGCGGGCCTTCTCGGCGCGGGCCTCGGCGGCACGCTTCGCCTCGGCCTTGGCCCTGGCCTTCGCCTCGGCCTTCTTCTTGGCCTCGGCCTTGCGGTGGGCCTCGGCCTCGGCCTTCGCCTTCGCCGCGACGTCGGCCTGGTGCTGCTGGGCGTCGGCCTGGGCGTCGATCCGCTCGGCGAGGGTCTTGTCGATGGCGATGACCTGGTTGAGGCCGGTGTCGCTCACGGAGGGTGCGTCGGAGTCCGCGGCGAAGGCGGGAGCGGCCAGGCCGCCGATGACGCCGGTGGTGGCCAGAGCCGCGACGCCGACGGCCTTCGCGCTGCCGCGCGTCAGTCGGCTCGGGGCACGGTGCTTCCCGGTGGCACGGGTGAACGCCATGGAGTGGCTGGTCCTTTCCTTCCTTCTCGCCTACCGGGTTAGCTGACGGGTTCGGAGCAGGAAGGTCTCCTACGGACGCCCCGGCCCCATCCGGGCTCAGGCATCCGATTCACCCCAGGGACTGCGTGGGTCCCCGGCTCCCCAGGCTCGCGCCTGACGGGGACTCGGCGATGACTGTCCGGTACGTCGCGGATGCGGCATACGAGTGGCGGGCAGTCGAGCCGACGCTAAGCGGGGTCACTTTCATTCACCAAACGGACAGGCCGTTTTGTAGCGCATCCCACAGGGCAGACAGGCAACCTCCCCCTCAGAACGGACAAAAAGGAGGGCCCCGGCGAGATCGCGCTCGCAGGGGCCTCCTCTATGTCCCGATATGCGGTGAAATACTGAGGTGGGACGTGCCGTGGCGGGCCGGTCGTCAGCCGGTGACCACCGACACCTTTCCGATGCCCAGGGCCCGGACGGGCTCCTCGATCCGGGCCGCGTCGCCGACGAGGATCGTGACCAGCCGGTCACCCGGGAAGGCGTTGACGACCGCCGCGGTCGCCTCGACCGTGCCGGTCTCCGCGAGCCTGGCGTACAGCTGCGCCTGGTAGTCGTCCGGCAGGTGCTGCTCGACCTGGTCGGCGAGGGTGCCCGCGACGGAGGCCGCCGTCTCGAACTTCAGGGGTGCCACACCCACGAGGTTCTGCACGGCCGTCTCGCGCTCCTCGTCGGTCAGGCCCTCGGCCGCCAGGGTCCGCAGGACGGTCCACAGGTCCTTGAGCGCCGGCTCGGTGGACTCGGTGTCCACCGAGCCGCTGATGGCGAGCATCGCGGCGCCGGTCGCCCCCGAGGCGGAGTCCGGGGCCGAGGACCGCAGCACCTGGGCGAAGGCCCGCACGCCGTACGTGTAGCCCTTCTCCTCGCGCAGCACCCGGTCGAGCCGGGAGGTGAGGGTGCCGCCCAGGCAGTACGTGCCGAGCACCTGGGCCGGCCACACGCTGTCGTGCCGGTCGGCGCCGATCCGGCCGATGAGCAGCTGGGTCTGCACCGCGCCCGGACGGTCGACGATGACCACCCGGCCGGTGTCGTCGGCGGTGATCGGCGGGGCGGGGCGCGGCGCGGCGGTGTCTCCGGACCAGTCGCCGAGGGTGTCGGCGAGCAGGGCGTCCAGGTCGATGCCGGTGAGGTCCCCGACGACCACGGCGGTCCCCGCGGACGGCCTGATGTGGGCGTCGAAGAAGGCGCGCACGGCCGCCGCGTCGATCCGCTCCACCGTCTCCTCGGTGCCCTGGCGCGGGCGCGACATCCGCGCCGTGGCCGGGAACAGCTCCTTGGAGAGCTGCTTGGCGGCACGCCGGGCCGGGTTGGCCTGCTCGTGCGGGATCTCGTCGAGCCGGTTGCGTACCAGCCGCTCGATCTCGCTCTCGGCGAAGGCGGGCGCCCGCAGCGCCTCGGCGACCAGCGCGAGGGCCTTGGCCAGCCGGGAGGCGGGGACCTCCAGGGAGACCCGGACACCCGGGTGGTCGGCGTGCGCGTCGAGGGTGGCGCCGCAGCGCTCCAGCTCGGCGGCGAACTCCTCCGCCGTGTGCTTGTCGGTGCCCTCGTTCAGCGCGCGCGACATGATCGTGGCCACGCCGTCGAGGCCCTCGGGCTCGGCGTCCAGCGGGGCGTCGAGGAAGATCTCGACCGCCACGACCTGCTGGCCGGGGCGGTGGCAGCGCAGCACCGTGAGGCCGTTGGGCAGGGCGCCGCGCTCGGGCGCGGGGAAGGCCCAGGGGCGGGCGGTGCCCGGGGCCGGCTGCGGGTGGTACTGCATCGAAACTCCAGTCGCGGCAGCGTCGGTCACTGGTCCGCCCCTTCGTGCGCGTCGGTGTCGGTCTCGTCGGTGTCCGCCGCGTCCGCGGGCTCGGCCGGTTCGACCGGCTCGTAGACCAGCACCGCGCGGTTGTCGGGGCGCAGCTGGGCCTTGGCAGCCGCCTGCACCTCCTCCGCCGTGACGTCGAGCACCCGCTGAACGGCGGTCAGGGCGAGCTGCGGGTCACCGAACAGCACGGCGAACCGGCACAGTTCGTCGGCGCGGCCGGCGACCGTACCGAGACGGTCCAGCCACTCGCGCTCCAACTGGGCCTGCGCGCGCTCCATTTCCTCGGGCGTGGGGCCGTCGGCGGCGAACCGGGCGAGCTCCTCGTCGACCGCGGCCTCGACCTGCGGCACCTCGACGCCGCCGGACATCTTGACGTCCAGCCAGCCCAGCGAGGGCGCGCCGGCCAGCCGCAGCAGCCCGAACCCGGCCGCCACGGCCGTACGGTCACGGCGGACCAGGCGGTTGTGCAGCCGCGACGACTCGCCGCCGCCGAGCACGGTCAGCGCGAGGTCCGCCGCGTCGCACTCGCGGGTGCCGTCGTGCGGCAGCCGGTAGGCGGCCATCAGCGCCCGCGCCGGGACCTCCTCGCGCACCTCCTCGCGCAGCTGCTCGCCGATGACCTCCGGGAGCGTGCCGTCGCGCGGCGGCTGCTTGCCGTCGTGGGACGGGATGGAGCCGAAGTACTTCTCGACCCAGGCGAGGGTCTGCTCGGGGTCGATGTCGCCGACCACCGAGAGCACCGCGTTGTTGGGCGCGTAGTACGTACGGAAGAAGGTGCGCGCGTCCTCCAGGGTCGCGGCGTCCAGGTCGGCCATCGAGCCGATCGGGGTGTGGTGGTACGGGTGGCCCTCGGGGTAGGCCAGTGCCGTCAGCTTCTCGAACGCCGTGCCGTACGGGACGTTGTCGTAGCGCTGGCGGCGTTCGTTCTTGACGACGTCGCGCTGGTTCTCCATGGACTCCTCGTCGAGCGCGGCGAGCAGCGAGCCCATCCGGTCGGCCTCCAGCCACAGGGCCAGCTCCAGCTGGTGCGTGGGCATGGTCTCGAAATAATTGGTGCGCTCGAAGCTGGTGGTCCCGTTGAGCGAGCCGCCGGCCCCCTGCACCAGCTCGAAGTGGCCGTTCCCCTTGACCTGGCCGGAGCCCTGGAACATCAGGTGCTCGAAGAGGTGAGCCAGCCCGGTGCGTCCCTTGACCTCGTGGCGCGAGCCGACGTCGTACCAGAGGCAGACCGCGGCGACCGGGGTCAGATGGTCCTCTGAGAGCACCACGCGCAGGCCGTTGGCCAGGCGGTGCTCGGTCGCTGTCAAGCCGCCGGAGCCGGCCTGAGCGGTGGCCGTGTGACCCATGGGCATGTACGTCCCTTCGATCGCGATACTGGATTTCCTGCGAGACCTGCCACCTTAGGCAAGCGCACGGGCACCTGGCGAAGTTCCCGTAACCCGGAAGTTCGCGTGAAAGGGGGGCGCATCCCCCGCGCGGCGGGGCGCGAAAGCGCCTCGACCGGGGCCCGGAACGCCTCTTGGGACGGGTCGAGGTCGGCGATGTCAGTGCGGCGGTCCACAATGGTCCGCGACAGAACCTGAGGTTGCCCGAACAGAATCCGTGAAGGAGTCGCAGCAGCGATGGCCCGCCGCAGCACGAAGACCCCGCCGCCGGACGACTTCGAGGAGAAGATCCTCGACATCGACGTCGTCGACGAAATGCAGGGCTCCTTCCTCGAGTACGCGTACTCGGTGATCTACTCACGGGCCCTGCCCGACGCCCGCGACGGCATGAAGCCGGTGCACCGCCGCATCGTGTACCAGATGAACGAGATGGGCCTGCGCCCCGACCGCGGCTTCGTGAAGTGCGCCCGCGTCGTGGGCGAGGTCATGGGTAAGTTGCACCCGCACGGCGACGCGTCGATCTACGACGCGCTGGTCCGTCTGGCGCAGCCGTTCTCCATGCGGCTCCCCCTGGTCGACGGCCACGGCAACTTCGGCTCGCTCGGAAACGACGACCCGCCGGCCGCCATGCGGTACACCGAGTGCCGGATGGCCGACGCGACGTCACTGATGACGGAGTCGATCGACGAGGACACCGTCGCTTTCCAGTCGAATTACGACGGCCAGGAGACGGAACCGACCGTTCTCCCCGCCGCGTACCCGAACCTCCTGGTCAACGGCTCGTCCGGGATCGCGGTCGGCATGGCGACCAACATGCCGCCGCACAATCTGGGCGAGGTCATCGCCGCCGCCCGGCACCTGATCAAGCATCCGGGCGCGGACCTGGAGACCCTGATGCGGTTCGTGCCCGGTCCCGATCTGCCCACCGGCGGCCGGATCGTGGGCCTGGGCGGCATCAAGGACGCGTACGCCCGCGGCCGCGGCACGTTCAAGATCCGCGCGACCGTCTCGGTGGAGAACGTGACGGCCCGCCGCAAGGGCCTGGTCGTCACCGAACTGCCCTTCGCCGTCGGCCCGGAGAAGGTGATCGCCAAGATCAAGGACCTGGTCTCGGCCAAGAAGCTCCAGGGCATCGCGGACGTGAAGGACCTGACCGACCGCGAGCACGGCCTGCGCCTGGTCATCGAGGTGAAGAACGGCTTCGTGCCGGAAGCCGTTCTGGAGCAGCTCTACAAGCTGACGCCGATGGAGGAGTCCTTCGGCATCAACAACGTGGCGCTGGTCGACGGTCAGCCGCTCACCCTGGGGCTCAAGGAGCTGCTGGAGGTCTATCTCGACCACCGCTTCGACGTGGTCCGCCGGCGCAGCGAGTTCCGCCGGGGCAAGCGCCGCGACCGGCTGCACCTGGTCGAGGGCCTGCTCGTCGCGCTGATCGACATCGACGAGGTCATCCGGATCATCCGGTCCAGTGACAATTCGGCGCAGGCGAAGGAGCGGCTCATCGAGCGCTTCTCGCTGAGCGAGATCCAGACGCAGTACATCCTGGACACCCCGCTGCGCCGGCTGACCCGGTTCGACCGGATCGAGCTGGAGAGCGAGCGGGACCGGCTCAACAGCGAGATCGAGGAGCTGACCGCCATCCTCGAATCGGACACCGAGCTGCGCAAGCTGGTCTCTTCGGAACTGGCCGCGGTCGCCAAGAAGTTCGGCACCGACCGGCGCACGGTGCTGCTGGAGTCGGCCGGTTCGCAGGTCTCCTCGGTGCCGCTGGAGGTCGCCGACGACCCGTGCCGGGTGCTGCTGTCGTCGACCGGCCTGCTGGCCCGTACCGCCAATGACGAGCCGATCGTGCTCGCCGAGGACACCAAGCGTGCCAAGCACGACGTGATCGTTTCGGCGGTGCCGGCGACGGCCCGCGGCGATGTCGGCGTGGTGACGTCGACGGGCCGGCTGCTGCGGCTCGCGGTGATCGATCTGCCCCAGCTGCCGAACACCCATGCGGCGCCCAGTCTGTCGGGCGGGGCGATGGTCGCGGAGTTCCTCACGCTGGAGAGCGACGAGTCCGTCGTCTGTCTCACCACGCTCGACGAGGCCTCCCCCGGCCTGGCGATCGGCACCCTCCAGGGCGTCGTGAAGCGGGTGGTGCCGGACTACCCGGCCAACAAGGACGAGTTGGAGGTCATCACCCTCAAGGACGGTGACCGGATCGTCGGCGCCGCCGAGCTGCGGACCGGCGAGGAGGATCTGGTCTTCATCACGTCCGACGCGCAGCTGCTGCGCTATCCGGCGGCACAGGTGCGGCCGCAGGGCCGTCCCGCCGGTGGCATGGCGGGGGTCAAGCTCACGGCGGACGCCGAGGTGATCTCGTTCACGGCGGTGGATCCGGCCGCGGACGCGGTGGTGTTCACCGTCGCGGGCTCGCACGGCACGCTGGACGACTCGGTGCTGACGTGCAAGCTCACCCCGTTCGACCAGTACCCGCGCAAGGGCCGGGCCACCGGTGGGGTGCGCTGCCAGCGGTTCCTCAAGGGCGAGGACCTGCTGGTGTTCGGCTGGGCGGGTGAGACGCCCGCCCGCGCCACTCAGGAGAACGGCACGCCGAGCGAGCTGCCGGAGCCGGACCCGCGGCGCGACGGTTCGGGAACGCCGCTGATCAAGCCGGTCGCGGTGATCGCGGGACCGGTGTAGCCGGTCGTCGGCCGGGCGACGCGTGGCGGAGTGCTACGCGTCGTCGTCGGGCCGTTGTACGTACCGCAGGACGCCCCACATGCTTCGTTCGTGTGCGGCGTCCTGCGTCGCGTCCGGGGCCGGCGCGGCGTTCTCGCGGCAGTCGGCCAGCTCCTTGTGCAGCGAGTCGGGGGCGATGCCCGAGCCGATCAGCACCAGCTGGGTCCGGCGTGGTTCGTCGCGCCCCCAGGGCTGCGGGTCGAACCGCAGGAACCTGCCGACCGCGTGCAGGGCGTACTTGTTGGCCCGGTCGCCCACGCCGAAGTCGACGAACCCCTTGATCCGGTAGAGGCCCTGCGGCCGGGAGTCGAGGAACTCCATCAGCCGGCGGGGGTTCATGGGCACGTCCGCGGTGAAGGAAACGCTGTCGTAAGCGGCGTGCAGGTGGTGCGCGTGCCCGCCCTCACCCGCCTCCTCCTCGCTCTGAGCCCGGAGCAGATCCTCGAAGGTGAGCTGACGGACCTTCTCCTCGCCGTCCGGCCGCAGTGCCGGGTCGAAGAGCAGCTCCGGGTCGACGCGTCCGTACGTGGCGCGGATGACGGCCGCCCCGGGGCGGCCGGGAGCGCCTGTCGCGGCGATGACGTCCTGGATGCGGGTCTGTTCCTCGCTCGCGACCCGGTCGGTCTTGTTCAGGACGACGAGGTCGGCGACGGTGAGATGGCGGTCGATCTCGGGATGGCGGTCCCGGGTGGCGTCGAACTCGGCGGCGTCGACGACCTCGACCAGTCCCCCGTACACGATGTGCGGATTCCCGCTGGCGAGGATCATGCGTACGAGTTCCTGCGGCTCGGCCAGTCCGCTGGCCTCGATCACGATCACGTCGAGACGGGCGGCGGGCCCGGTCAGCGTCTCCAGGAAGGTGTCGAGTTCGCTCGCGTCGACCGCGCAGCACAGGCAGCCGTTGCCCAGCGAGACCGTGGAGCCGGCCTGTCCGGAGACCGTCATGGCGTCGATCTCGATGGCGCCGAAGTCGTTGACGATCACGCCGATCCGGTTTCCCGCGCGGTTGCGCAGGAGGTGGTTGAGCAGCGTCGTCTTGCCCGACCCCAGGAACCCCGCGAGGACGATGACCGGGATCTGCTGCTTGCGGGGCGGGGACGACGCGTTCAACGGAGACCTCTCTCGGGGTCCTCAGGGCATGGGGACCGGCTGGGGCGGGGGCGTACCGACGTAGCGGGCCGCCGGGCGGATGATCTTCGAGTCCTCCGCCTGCTCCAGGATATTGGCGCTCCAGCCGACCGCCCGCGCCGCGCAGAACGTCGGCGTGAACATCTCGCGCGGCAGCCCGCACAGTTCCATGACGACTCCGGCGTAGAACTCCACGTTGGTGTGCAGCTCCCGGCCCGGCTTGAGCTCGGCGAGTATCGCCTCGACCTGGCGCTCGACCTCGACGGCGAAGTCGACGAGCGGGCCGCCGAAGCTCTGGGCGATGCCCCGCAGCATTCGTGAGCGGGGGTCCTCGGTGCGGTAGACGGGGTGTCCGAAGCCCATGATCCGCTCGCCCGCGAGCACCCGTTCACGGATCCAGCCGTCGATGCGGTCGGGGGTACCGATGGCGTCCAGGGTGTCGAGCGCCCGGCTGGGGGCCCCGCCGTGCAGCGGCCCGGAGAGCGCGCCGACGGCCGCCACCAGGCAGGCCGCCACGTCGGCGCCGGTGGAGGCGACGACGCGGGCGGTGAACGTCGAGGCGTTGAAGCCGTGGTCGACGGTGGAGATCAGGTACTGCTCCACGGCCCTGGCACGGGCGGCGTCCGGTACGGAGCCGGTGAGCATGTAGAGGTAGTTGGCGGCGTGGGGCAGGTCGTCGCGCGGCTCGACCGGTTCGAGGCCCCGGCCGAGGCGGTGCAGGGCGGTGAGCACGGTGGGGACGGCGGCGCAGGCGGCCAGCGCGTCGGCGCGGCGGTCGTCGGCGTCGATGTCGTACACCGGCCGGAAGCCGGTCGAGGCGCCGAGGAGCGAGAGGGCGGTGCGCAGACCGGCCAGGGGTCCCGAGCCGGCGCGTGCGATGGCGGGCAGGGCGTCGCGGACCTCGGCGGGCAGCGGCCGCAGCGCGGCGGTGCGGGCGGCGAATTCGGTGCGGGCCGCGGCGTCGGGCAGCGTGCCCTCGGACATCAGGTACCAGACGTCCTCGAAGCTGCGGGTCCGGGCCAGTTCGATCGCCGAGTACTGCCGGTAGTGGTAGAAACCCTCGCGTCCCCGGACGTCGCCGAGGGCCGTGTCGGTGACGACGACACCCGCGAGACCTCGGGGTACGTCGAGCGGGGTTCCGCCGGTCGTGGTCGGCATCTCTTCCTCCGTGAGTGTTCCGGTGGATTCATTGATATTGATCCAGACCTTCCATGCTTGACTATAATCCTGTCAATGTTGATTGAATCAATATGGATACGGTTGCGATATGAAGGATCAAGCAGAGCCCGGCGACGACCCGGGGGCGACGGCTCCGCGTCGGCTCAGCACCCGGGAGACGGCCGAACGCCTCGGCGTGAAGCCCGAGACGGTGTACGCGTACGTCAGCCGGGGCCAGCTGAGCAGCAGCCGCGCCCCGGGCGGCCGCGGCAGCACGTTCGACGCCGCCGAGGTCGATGCGCTGGCCCGCCGCACGGGCCGCAGGACCCCCTCCCCCGCCGCTGTCGGTGACCTGGCCTTCCGTACCGGCATCACGCTGATCGAGGACGACGCCTACTACTTCCGCGGGGTCGACGCGGTCGAGCTGGCCCGGCGGTACGCCTACGAGGAGGTCGCCGAGTGGCTCTGGACCGGTGAGCTGCGGCCCGGCGTCCGCTTCACGGCACCGGACGAGACGCTGGCCGCGGCGCGCCGGGCAGTCGGCGCGCTGCCCGTGCACAGCGGCTCGACGGACCGGTTGCGGGTGGCGGTGGTCGCCTCGTCGACCGCCGATCCGCTCCGGTTCGACCTCTCGCACGAGGCGGTGCTCGCCGCCGCGCGGAGCCTCGTCCCGACCCTGGTCGGCGCGCTCCCCCCGGCCGTGGACGCATCGTCGGCGGCTGGGAGAGCCGAGGTACGGGCGGAGGCGAGCGATGCCGGGCTGGCCCGGCAGCTGTGGCCGAAACTCACCCCCCGACCGGCCGACGAACCGTCGATCGCCGCGCTGGACACCGCTCTCGCCCTGCTGATCGACCACGACCTCGCGGCTTCGACACTGGCCGCCAGGGTCGCCGCGTCCGCCCGCGCCCATCCGTACGCGGTGGTCTCCGCGGGCCTCGGAGTCCTGGAGGGCCAGCTGCACGGGGCGGCGAGCGGGCTGGCGCACCGGATGCTGACCGAGGTCCTGGAGCGGGGCAGCGCGGTACCGGTGGTCGCGGACCATCTGCGTACCGGACGCAGGGTGCCCGGACTCGGCCACCGGCTCTACACCGCCGAGGACCCGCGGGCGCGGGCGCTGTTCGCCCTGCTCGCACAGGTGCCGCAGGCGGCAGCGGCGCTCGCCGCGGCACGCGACGTGGTCACCACGACGGCCCGGCACACTCCCCTGCACGCCAATGTCGACCTGGCGCTCGCCGTGCTCTCGGTCTCCTGCGGCATGTCCGCGGAGGCCGGTGAGACGGTGTTCGCGGTGTCCCGCACGGCCGGCTGGATCGCCCATGCCCTGGAGGAGTACAGCGAACGGCCCCTGCGGATGCGCCCCAGAGGGCAGTACGCCGGGCCCCGGCCACCGCAGCCGCTGCCCGCCGCCACGGGCGAACCGCCGCGATAGACGGTCCGCAGGGCACGCACGAGGGGAGTTCGCGCGAGGGGAATTTCAGAAAGCGCCGGAATGCCCTTTACCGTTCATACGATGAGCGCCCCACCGCCCACCGCCAGGAGAGCACGCCGGTCCGTCTGGCCGCGGCGGGTCTTCTCCCAGGTCCTGCTGATGCAACTGGCCATCGCCACCGGCGTCACCGTGCTCGCCACCGGCCTCTTCCTGGCACCGCTCAGTGCCCAGCTCGACGACCAGGCGATGCGCCGTGCGCTGGCCATCGCGCAGAGCACGGCGGCCGAGCCGCGGCTCACCGAGGCGCTGCTCGCCACGGCCCCCTCCCCCACCGGCCCCGTGCAGTCCGCGGCCGAGCGGGTCAGGCGCGCCACCGGCGCCGAGTACGTCGTCGTCATGGACCGGCGCGGGGTGCGCTGGTCGCACACGGACGCCGACGAGATCGGCAGGGTCGTCTCGACCGACCCGAGCGACGCCCTCGCGGGCCGAGACGTCATGGAGATCGACAGCGGGACGCTCGGCCGCTCCGCCCGCGGCAAGGTGCCGCTGCGCGACGGGGCGGGGCACGTCGTGGGCGCCGTCTCCGTCGGGATCGCGTACGACAGCGTGCGTGCCCGGCTCCTCGCCGCGATTCCCGGGCTGTTCGCCTACGCGGGCGGTGCGCTGGCCGTCGGGGCACTGGCCGCCTATATGGTCTCCCGGCGTCTTCAGCGGCAGACCCATGACCTCGCGTTCTCCGACATCTCCGCGCTGCTCACGGAGCGCGAGGCGATGCTGCACGGCATCAGGGAAGGGGTCGTCGCACTCGACCGGACGGGCCGGATCCGGCTGCTCAACGACGAGGCGCAGCGGCTGCTCGGGCTCGGTCCCGATGTGGCGGGCCGCCCGCTGGACGCCGTGCTCGGCGCGGGCCGGACGGCCGATGTGCTGTCGGGCCGGGTGCTCGGCGACGATCTGCTGACGGTGCAGGGTGCGCGGGTCCTGCTCGCCAACCGGATGCCGACCGACGACGGCGGCGCCGTAGCCACCCTCCGCGACCGCACCGAACTCGAACATCTGGGCCGCGAGCTCGACTCGACGCGCGGCCTGATCGACGCGCTGCGGGCCCAGGACCATGAGCACGCCAACCGGATGCACACGCTCCTGGGGCTGCTGGAACTGGACATGCACGAGGACGCCATGGAGTACGTCACCGAGATCGTGGGCGTCCACCGGGCGACCGCCGAGCAGGTCACCGAGAAGGTGCACGATCCACTGCTGGCCGCGCTCCTGGTCGGCAAGGCGACCGTGGCTGCGGAGCGCGGTGCCGCACTGCGCCTGGCCCCGGGGACGCTGCTCCCGGACCGTCTGGTCGATCCTCGCGGGCTGGTCACGGTCGTCGGCAACCTGGTGGACAACGCGCTGGACGCGGCGGCCGGGGCGGACGGTGCGCTGGTCGAGGTGGGTCTGCGCGCCGAGGGCCGTACGGTGGTGCTGCGGGTCAGCGACAGCGGCCCCGGAGTGCCGCCCGGTCAGCGTGAATCGATCTTCACGGAGGGCTGGTCGACGAAGGAGGTCCCGGCGCACGGCAAGCGCGGCCTGGGCCTCGCCCTGGTGCGGCGGCTGGCACAACGGCAGGGTGGCAGCGTCGGCGTCGACGAGGCCGTGGACGGCGGCGCCGAGTTCACCGTCGTACTGCCGGAGGCCCTCACCGACACGGTGGAAATGACCGAATCGAATACCGGCATCGCGGGAGAAGCGCAGTGATCGAGGTCCTGGTCGTGGACGACGACATCCGGGTCGCGAAGGTCAACGCGGCGTATGTCGCCAGGGTGCCGGGATTCCGGGTGACCGCCCAGGCACACTCCGCCGCCGAAGCCCTTGCCACGATCGAGAGCCGGCCCGTGGACCTGGTGCTGCTGGACCACTACATGCCCGACCGCAACGGCCTGGCCATGGTGCGGGAGCTGCGCAGGCGCGGCCACCACACCGACGTGATCATGGTGACGGCGGCGCGCGATGTCGCCACCGTGCAGGAAGCCATGCGGCACGGCGCCCTGCAGTACCTGGTGAAGCCGTTCGCCTACGCGGGGCTGCGCACCAAGCTGGAGGCGTACGCGGCCCTGCGCCACGCCCTGGAACGCGGCGGCGAGGCCGAACAGGGCGAGGTGGACCGGCTCTTCGGCGCTCTGTGGGCGGCGGGCGAACCCGATCTGCCCAAGGGCCACTCGCCGACCACGGCGGAACTGGTCAGGCAGGCGCTCCGCAGCGCGGAGGGGCCGCTCTCCGCTCAGGAGATCGCGGAGAGCGCCGGCATGAGCAGGCAGACCGCACAGCGCTATCTGAAGCTGCTGGAACGGACCGGCAGGGTACGGCTGACGCTGCGGTACGGCGAGACGGGCCGCCCGGAACACCGCTACACCTGGTCCACCGGCGCACAGGCCTGACCCTGCCCGGCCAGGGATGTCCAGCGGCTCACGGATGTTCACCGCGGTCCCGCACGGAGGCCAGGGTCTGGCCATGGGGTCGACGGGGGACAGTTTCCGGAGCCGTTGGGCCCTCGCGGCCGCTGGTCCGTGGAACGCGCAGGCTGGTCCGTGGAACGCGCAGGCCCACTAGACCGCGCCCGCACCGGTCAGCGCGCGGACCTCGGTCTCCGCGTGCTTGGCCTCGTCGGGCGGATCGGTGGAAGTGACCGTTCCGACCCAGCCGGCCAGGAAGCCCAGGGGGATGGAGACCAGTCCGGGGTTCTCCAGCGGGAAGAGCTGGAAGTCGACGCCCGGGAAGAGCGAGGCGGGGCTGCCGGAGACGACCGGGGAGAGCAGCACGAGCAGCACGGCCGGAATCAGCCCGCCGTAGACGGACCAGACCGCGCCCCGGGTGGTGAAGTTCCGCCAGAACAAGGAGTACAGGAGCACCGGAAGGTTGGCCGAGGCGGCGACGGCGAAAGCGAGTCCCACCAGGAACGCCACATTCAGGTTCTGGGCGATCAGCCCGAGCCCGATGGCGGCCACCCCGATCGCGGCCGCGGCCACCCTGGCCACGGCGACCTCGCTGTACGGCTTGGAGCCCGGGCGCCTGATCGAGGCGTAGAGGTCGTGGGCCACGGAGGCGGACGAGGCGAGGGTGATCCCCGCGACGACCGCGAGGATGGTCGCGAAGGCGACCGCGGCGACCACGGCGAACAGGATCGTTCCCCCGGTGGACCCATCGCCGCCGCCCAGCTCCATGGCCAGCAGCGGGATCGCGGTGTTGCCCGCGGCGTTGGACGCCCGCACATCGGCGGAACCGACCAGAGCAGCCGCCCCGAACCCGAGCGCGATCGTCATCAGGTAGAAGCTGCCGATGAGCCCGATCGACCAGACGACCGAACGGCGGGCCGCACGGGCGGTGGGCACGGTGTAGAACCGCGACAGGATGTGCGGCAGCCCGGCGGTACCGAGCACCAGTGCCAGCCCCAGGCTGACGAAGTCGATGCGCGCGGTCCACGATCCGCCGTACCGGAGACCTGGCGCCAGGAAGCGGCTTCCGTGCCCGCTCCGTTCGGCGGCGGAGTTGAGCAGGGCGTTGAAATCGCCATGGAAGCGGAGCAGGACGAGAACGGTGAGCACGACCGCTCCCGCCATCAGCAGAACGGCCTTGACGATCTGGATCCAGGTGGTGGCGCGCATCCCGCCGAGCGACACATAGATGACCATGAGTGCCCCGACGCCGATGACGGTCCAGGAGCGGGCGGCGCCGCTCGTACCACCGAGAAGCAGCGCGACCAGGCTGCCCGCACCCACCATCTGCGCCACCAGATAGAGCACGGAGACGGTGACGGATGAAGTGCCCGCCGCGATCCGGACCGGACGCTCCGCCATCCGCGCCGCCACCACGTCGGCGAGCGTGAACCGGCCGCAGTTGCGCACCAGTTCCGCGACGAGCAGCAGCACGACGAGCCAGGCGACGAGGAAGCCGACCGAATAGAGCATGCCGTCATAGCCGAAGAGGGCGATCAGACCGGAGATACCGAGGAAGGAGGCGGCCGACATGTAGTCACCCGCGATGGCGAATCCGTTCTCCATGGGGGAGAACAGACGGCCGCCCGCATAGAACTCCTCCGCCGAGCCATGGCGGTTACGGCTCACCCAGGTGGTGATGGCGAGCGTCACCGCGATGAAGGCGCTGAACAGCAGGAGCGCCAGCGTCTGATGGTTCCCGTTCAACGTCCGGCTCCCCTCGTCATCTCCTGTGTCTCCCAGCGCAGTTCGAGTGCGGCCCGGTCCCGGCGCAGCCGCGCGTGGCGCGCGTACGCTCCGGTGAGGAGGAAGGTCGTGAGGAACTGCCCGAGCCCCGCGACCATCGCCACATTGACCGCCCCCGCCACCGGGCGGGCCATCAGTCCGGGCGCGGTGATCGCGGCGACGACGTAGACGAGGTACCAGGCGAGGAAGGCGAGGCTGGCGGGGACGACGAACCGCCGGTACCGGCGGCGCACTTCCTGGAACGCCTCGCTGCGCTGCACCTCCAGATAGATGTCGGCCGCGCTGTGGCCGCGCCGCGGGTCCACGGGCCCGGGTGGTCCGGCGGGAGCGAAGCCCCCCGCACCGTCCAGCTCGCCCCATCCGGAGGCCGGCGCGTCGTACCACGGGTCGTCGAGCCGCATCGCTGCGGCCTCACGCCCTGCTTCCTTCTCCACGGAACAACTCCCCTTGTCCACGGACCACTTCGGCCGTGTACCCAAGAATGGGCAGATCGGGAAGATCCCGGGCACTTCATTCGCCGGTCTTCACCTCTTCAGGTGATGGCTCATCCGGGCGGCTGTGCGAGGCCCCGAACATACGCGTAGCGAACGGCCTGTGCCCGGTCGCGCACTCCGGCCTTGGCGAAGAGGTTGTTGATGTGGCTCTTCACGGTGGCTTGCGAGATGTTCAGACTGCGGGCGATCTCCAGGTTGGACAGGCCCTCCGCGATCAGCAGCAGCACCTCCAGCTCACGTGGCGTCAGACCGTCGGGCAGCTGCGGCTCCGGTGCCGTCGGGAGCGGTGGCGGGCCCGCGGTCACGCGCTCCAGCAGACGACGCTGCACACTCGGCGAGAGGCCGGCCTCGCCGGACAGCACCGCCTGGATGGCCCGTACGATCTCCTCGCCCCCGGCGTCCTTGGTGAGATAGCCGCGGGCTCCGGCCTGCAGCGCGGGGAAGAGCGAGTCGTCGTCCGCGAAAGTCGTGAGCACCACCACCTGGGTCCCCGGATGGTCCCTGCGGATCCGCCGTGTCGCCTCCGCCCCGTCGCACCGGGGCATCCTCAGATCCATCAGAACGACATCGGGGGCCAGTTCGGCCACGAGCTCCACAGCTTCCTCCCCGTCCTTCGCCGACCCGACCACCTCGATTCCGGGCAGCAGCCCCAGCAGCATCACAATCCCCTCACGCACCACCGACTGGTCGTCGGCGACCACGACCCGTGCGTTCACGTCGGCACCCGCAGACTCACCACAAAACCCTCCTCGCCGGGGCCTGCCTCCAGCGTCCCGCCCATCAGCTCGGCCCGTTCCCTCATCCCGAGCAGACCGTATCCGGAGCCACTGCCGGACAGCTCTCCCCCGGGTCTACGTCCACCCGAATCACTGACCTCCAGGGCGACTTCGTCCGGCAGATACTCCAGCCTCACGAGAACCCTGGCCCCCGGCGCGTGCTTGCGCACATTGGTCAGGGCCTCCTGCGCCACCCTCCGAACCGTCTGTGACGCCTCGGCGGTCAGCGTCCGCTGCTCCCCCTCCACACTGACCTGCGCCGGATCCGTGGCCACCAACTGCTCCAGGAATTCTTCCACCGGAGACACCTCCCCCCGGAGCGCGGAGAGGGCCTGCCTGGTCTCCGCGAGCCCCTCACGTGCCATGGCACGCGCCGCCACGACCCGTTCCAGCACCCGGTCCCGGAACTCCCCCGCAGGCTCCCGCTCGATCAGCAGCCGTGCCGCCTCCAGATGCACCAACTGGGCGGAGAGGCTGTGTGCGAGCACATCATGTATCTCCCGGGCGATCCTGGCCCGCTCGTCCAGCGCGGCCGTCTCGGCCTCGGCCTTGCGTGCCGCACGCTCCTGCACCAGGAGCCGCTGGGCGCTTCCCCGGGCCTCGGCATCCAGCCGGAGCACGTAACCCGCCAATGAGAGACCCGCTGTGGACATGGCCGTGGAGAGCCAACCGTCGGTGTTGACGACGGCGTACGCGCCGAGGGCGACGGCCGTGGCCGGGAGGCCCGCGGTGAGCGGCAACCGCTCCAGCGCGGCGATCGCGCATCCGCACCAGAGAATCACCGCGGGCACATCGGCACCGGCCTGCTGCGCCCCGAACGCCACCAGCATCAACAGCGCCAGCAGTCCCAGCGAGGGCCACAGCCGGTGTTCCAGGCTGGTCCGGAAGAACGCCCAGGCGGCGAACGCACAGCCCAGTACACCCACCAGACCGAGCACGATCTCCCAGGGCCCGAACTGTCCGCCGCTGAACGTGCCCCAGAGCATGGCGGTGAGCAGCCCCACCCGGATGGACCAGGTGATCAGCTTTCGCGGACGCGTACGGCTCGTTCCCGACAGAGCTTCCCAGGACGGCCAACTGGTCCAGGTCGTACGCGTCGTCATACGCGGTCCTTCCACGCCGGCCGCGACATCGCCCTGCCGTCGGAGCCACCGTACGCGGAGCCACCATGCATGGAGTCGCCGCGCACGGAGTCGCCGGACGCCGGACGCATCTGCCCGGCCCGCCACATCAGCGCACCGCCGCGCGCCACCAGCATCGCCGCGAGGGCCGCCAGCAGGGCCGCGGTGCCCTGATGTATACCCATCAGGGCGGCAGCCCCGTAGAGAGCCGCCCGCAGCGCCAATCCCCCTGTCCAGACGAAGGCGGTGGCCCTGGTGCCCTTGCTCCACAGCGAGCCGTCCGCCTCGCGCCACAGCCGGGTGGTCCAGGCCCAGCCGGCGCCCGTCACGAGCCCCACCACCATCTCGGCGCCCAGGACCGCTGCGGACAGCGCCACGTGACGCGGATCCACCAACCCGGGCTCGCGCAGCGACAGGACGAGGAGTATCCCCGGCAGGACCCACCAGCGCCGGTCGTCCGTGATCCGCTGTGCCGAGCACTGGCGGAAGACGACGACAGCGATCACTGCGCCGATCACCAGGACGTTGACGACCCCTGACATGGCTGCCTCCGATGTGCGGGAAGGTGAATGCCTTCGACGCTACGGAAGCGGCCTGATCGGAGCATCGGCTCAGGGGTTGATCACGGGTGGAGGTGCCGTCTCCACCCAGGGGTGGAGACGGCGTCGCTCAGACGTCGATGCGCGAGCGGTCCAGCGTGGCGGCGGAGCTGGTGATGAACTCCTTGCGCGGCGCCACCTCATTGCCCATCAGCAGATCGAAGACCTGCTCGGACGCTTCCAGGTCTCCGATGTTGATCCTCCGCAGGGTGCGGTGGCGCGGATCCATCGTGGTCTCCGCCAACTGGTCGGCGTCCATCTCGCCCAGACCCTTGTAACGCTGGATCGAGTCCTTGTACCGGACGTTCTTGCGCTGGAGCTCCAGCAGCCGCTGGCGCAGCTCGTTGTCCGAGTACGTGTAGATGTACTTGTCCTGGCCCTTCTTCGGCTGGACCAGCTCGATCCGGTGCAGCGGCGGCACCGCGGCGAAGACCCGTCCGGCCTCGACCATGGGCCGCATGTACCGCTGGAAGAGCGTCAGCAGCAGGACGCGGATGTGCGCGCCGTCGACATCGGCGTCCACCAGCAGGACGATCTTCCCGTAGCGGGCCGCGTCGATGTCGAAGGTCCGTCCGGACCCGGCTCCTATGACCTGGATGATCGCGCCGCACTCGGCGTTCTTCAGCATGTCCGAGACGGAGGCCTTCTGGACGTTGAGGATCTTGCCCCGGATCGGCAGCAGCGCCTGGAACTCGCTGTTCCGGGCGAGCTTCGCCGTACCGAGCGCGGAGTCGCCCTCGACGATGAAGAGCTCGCTGCGGTCCACGTCGTCGCTGCGGCAGTCGGCGAGCTTCGCCGGCAGCGAGGAGGACTCCAGCGCCGTCTTGCGACGCTGGGCGTCCTTGTGCTGGCGGGCCGCGATGCGGGTCCGCGCGGCCGCGACGGCCTTGTCCAGGACCGCCCTGGCCTGGGCCTTGGCGTCGCGCTTCGTCGAGGTCAGGAACGCCTTGAGCTCCTTGGCCACGACGTTGGCGACGATCCGGTTGGCCGCCGAGGTGCCGAGCACCTCCTTGGTCTGGCCCTCGAACTGCGGCTCGGCCAGACGCACGGTGACCACCGCGGTGAGGCCCTCCAGCGCGTCGTCCTTGACGATGTCGTCCTCGGCGACGCGGAGCAGCTTGGCGGAGCGCAGCGCCTCGTTGACCGTCTTGGTCACGGAGCGCTCGAATCCGGTCACATGGGTGCCGCCCTTGGGGGTGGCGATGATGTTGACGAACGACTTGAGGTTGATGTCGTACCCGGTGCCCCAGCGCAGGGCGATGTCGACCGCGAGCTCACGCGTGACCTCGGTCGCCGTCATGTGACCGCGCTCGTCCAGGACCGGCACGGTCTCCTTGAAGGTGCCCTGTCCGGTCAGGCGCAGGACGTCGCAGACCGCCTTGTCCTGGGCGAGGTACTCGCAGAATTCACTGATGCCGCCGTCGAAGCGGAAGGTCTCCTCGGTCTTGCCCTCGCCGTCGAGCCCGCGTTCATCGCGGACGAGGATCGTGAGGCCCGGAACGAGGAAGGCCGTCTGCCGTGCCCGCTGGTGGAGCGTCTCCAGGTTGAGCTTGGCGTCCTTGAGGAAGATCTGCCGGTCCGCCCAGTAACGCACCCTGGTGCCGGTGCGCGTCTTCGGTACCCGCTTGCCCTTGAGCAGGCCGTTGGCCGGGTCGAAGGGGCTGTCCGGCCCCTGCTCGGTGAAGATCCCCGGCACTCCGCGCCGGAAGCTGATCGAGTGCGTCGCGCTGCTGCGGTCGACCTCGACGTCGAGCCGGGCGGAGAGCGCGTTGACGACGGAGGCGCCGACGCCGTGCAGACCGCCGGACGCGGCGTAGGAACCGCCGCCGAACTTTCCTCCGGCGTGCAGCTTGGTCATCACGACCTCGACGCCGGACAGGCCCGTCTTGGGCTCGACATCGACGGGGATGCCACGCCCGTTGTCCCGGACCTCCACGGAGTTGTCGTCGTGGAGAATGACCTCGATGTGATCGCAGTAACCGCCCAGGGCCTCGTCGACGGAGTTGTCGATGATCTCCCAGAGGCAGTGCATGAGACCGCGGCTGTCGGTGGACCCGATGTACATCCCGGGGCGCTTGCGAACCGCTTCGAGCCCCTCGAGTACGAGCAGATGCCGCGCGGTGTAGTTGGAACCGTCTCGGTCTGCTCCGGTCAGCAGCGCAGTGGACGGCACGGACGTATCGGCGGTCACGCGGTTCGCTCCTCGCTGAATTTCATTTGGGGCCCAGTGGGTAACGGGCTCGGCTTCGGTCGCCGCTGAGAGGGTACCGAGGCCTGGTAGAGCGGTTGTACCGCCACCCTTCGACAACCCTCACACTAGTCCAGCCTCGCATGCACGTTCGATCCCTCGTAGGAGTGACGCGAACATCACGTTCCCTTCCAGGCATGAACCATTTAGGCTCCGGGCACGTCCTCATGAACAAACCGGCAAGCCGGCCGGGAGGATCCCACCAAGACAAGCAACGCGAAACCGTAGCGCTCCGCAATACGGCACATTCGCCGCCAACCGGCAACAGACAGCCATCTCGAGAAGAAGTTTCGAAGAAAAGCCACGAGCGGGAACGTTTTCGGCCTGGTTGGATGTTGACCCTGGTACGACAGCTCGTCGAGCTAGAGAAGAGGCGACGTGACTACTGTTCTGACCCCCGCGAGCCCGCTGACCGCAGCAGACCGCTGTGACCGTTGCGGCGCCCAGGCATATCTGCGCGTCGTCCTGATCAGCGGCGGTGAACTGCTCTTCTGCGCCCACCACGGTCGCAAGTTCGAGCCGGAACTCAAGAAGATCGCCGCGGAAATACAGGATGAGACGGACCGGCTCACGGCTGTGCAGGCCCAAGCCGCCGAAGAGGAACAACACTGACACCTCGCATCCACGACGAGCAAGGGCCAGGTCCCGGACCTGCCGACGGGCGGCTCCCCCAAGGGGGGCCGCCCGTTCTCGTACCAGCGCGGTGGTGTCGTTCAGCCGCCTTCCGGCATCCAGCCGATCGCGGCGGAGATCCGCGTGTACACCCCGGGGCTGCCTGCCCTGGCGCAGCCGTTCCCCCAGGACACCAGTCCGATGAGCCTCCCACGGGCCACCAGCGGCCCGCCGCTGTCGCCCTGGCATGCGTCGTACCCACCGAGCAGTTCGCCCGCGCAGAGCATCGCTGAGGCGTCGTACGTGCCGTTCCTGCCGCCCGGGTAGGCCTGTGCGCACGCGGTGTCGGGCAGAACGCTCACTTTCGCGGACCGCAGCGACGACGCGTAGTCACTGTTGCCCGTTGTGTCACCCCACCCGTAGACGACCGCCGCCGTGCCCGGCGCGTACGCCTCATCGCCGGTTTCGGCCATCGGGATCACACTCTTCCCGGGTAGTGCGTCGGCGAGGGTGAGCACGGCCAGGTCTCCCGCGTTCGTGGCGGGGTTGAATCCAGGGTTGGTCCAGGTCTCCCGTACGGGTACCTCCTGCCCCCCGGTCCCGCGCAGAGCGTCGCGTCCCGCGATGATCCGCAGATCACGCACGCTGCCGACATCTACGCCGAGCGCCTCGTGGCTCAGGCAGTGCGCAGCGGTCAGCACCTTCTTCGGCGCCACCACGACACCGCCGCAGAACTGGCCGGCCCGCGCATCCCCGAACCGGTCACGGCTGGAGAGTGCCACGACCCAGGGGCTGTCCTTGACGTGTGCCGGCTGACCACCGATGACTATGCCGTCCTCGGCCGCCCTGGCGGGAGACCCGAGCGGTATCAGGGCCGTGGCGGCGACCAGGGCGAACGCCCCGGTCAGAGTACGGAAGACGGTACGGGACATGCGGGCTCCTGACTCTGTGGTGAACCATTCCCACCCAGGGTCATCCCACCGGTCGCCGACCGCACGCGTTGATAGGCCGAGGGCCCGGTTCCCTCAATGGGATCCGGGCCCTCGGTCCGTGTACTCCTGCGACCTAGTCGAGGTAGTCGCGCAGCACCTGCGAACGCGACGGGTGGCGCAGCTTCGACATGGTCTTCGACTCGATCTGACGGATGCGCTCACGCGTCACGCCATAGACCTTGCCGATCTCGTCCAGGGTCTTCGGCTGACCGTCGGTGAGACCGAAGCGCATCGAGACCACACCGGCCTCACGCTCGGAGAGCGTGTCGAGGACCGAGTGCAGCTGCTCCTGGAGGAGCGTGAAGCTGACCGCGTCGGCCGGGACGACCGCCTCGGAGTCCTCGATCAGGTCACCGAACTCGCTGTCCCCGTCCTCACCCAGCGGGGTGTGGAGGGAGATCGGCTCACGCCCGTACTTCTGGACCTCGATGACCTTCTCGGGGGTCATGTCGAGTTCCTTGGCCAGCTCCTCCGGCGTGGGCTCACGGCCCAGGTCCTGGAGCATCTGGCGCTGCACACGGGCGAGCTTGTTGATGACCTCGACCATGTGCACCGGGATACGGATGGTGCGGGCCTGGTCGGCCATGGCGCGGGTGATCGCCTGACGGATCCACCAGGTGGCGTACGTGGAGAACTTGTAACCCTTGGTGTAGTCGAACTTCTCGACCGCACGGATCAGACCGAGGTTGCCTTCCTGGATGAGGTCCAGGAAGAGCATGCCGCGACCGGTGTAGCGCTTGGCCAGCGACACCACGAGACGGAGGTTGGCCTCCAGCAGGTGGTTCTTGGCGCGGCGGCCGTCCTCGGCGATGATCTCCAGCTCGCGCTTGAGCTTCGGAGCGAGCTTGTCGGAGTTCGCCAGCTTGTCTTCGGCGAACAGACCGGCCTCGATGCGCTTGGCGAGCTCGACCTCCTGCTCGGCGTTGAGGAGGGGAACCTTGCCGATCTGCTTCAGGTAGTCCTTGACCGGGTCGGCGGTGGCGCCGGCGACGGCGACCTGCTGCGCAGGTGCGTCGTCCTCGTCGTCGTCGGAGAGGACGAAGCCCTTGTTCTCGCCCTCGCCCTCCTCTTCCTCGCCCTTGCCAGCCTTTACTTCCTCGACCGCCTCGTCGCCGTCGAGGAGCTCGTCGTCCTGCTTTCCGGACTTCTTCGATGCTGTCTTCTTGGCCGCCGTCTTCTTCACGGCGGTCTTCTTGGCAGCCGTCTTCTTGGCTGCCGCCTTCTTCGCAGGGCCGGCCGCGGCAGCGTCGTCAGCCACCACGTCCACGGTCTCTGCCGGGGCGGCAGTGGCCGCGACCGTCCTGGTCACGGTCGTCTTGGCCGCGACGGTCTTGGTGGCGGTGCGCTTGACCGGGCTCTTCGCTGCGACGCTCTTGCGGGCACGTTTGGACGGCTCCGCGGCACTGACCATCAGCGTCACACCCTCTTCCTCGAGGATCTGGTTGAGGCTGCGCAGAACATTCTTCCACTGGGTTGGCGGAATCTGGTCAGCCTCGAAGGCCCGACGCACGTCATCGCCGGCGATCTGCCCATCAGCCTTTCCCCGCTCGATGAGCGCCATCACAGACTCGGACTCGGCGATCTCCGGCGGGAGCGTACGGGATGTGCTGGCCGACACGAACAACCTCTCGGAACGATGGAAACGGCTTCCGGCCCTGTCCTGGAGAGGACTGGAGCCGACGACCGCCGGGCTGGGAATGTACCGGCGGCGCGGGTTTGGCCTCAGAACTGCACAGCGCACTGAATGGCTGCTGTATTCCTTCCGCGACGGTCACCTCTTAAGTCATCGCACTGTTTCGAGGAGTGTTACGCCCAATCCGCGTGGCCCGAGTCACACCTCATTTGCGATAGACCTGACCAAGGGTACAAAGTCCCCACAACTGTGTCGCCGGACCGTGGCGGCCCGGCGACACGAGGTTCACAGACCCCGGCCGTGTTGCGCTCAGTGCTCGCGGGGCGCGGGCACCACGCGCTCCACCTCAGGGTGGACGACGAGCAGTTGCCGCATGGCCGATTCGGCACCCGCCGCGTCACCGGATGCGAGGGCGTCGACGATCCGGGCGTGGTGGCCGAGGGACGCCTCGCCGGGGCGGTCACAGCCCGTGACCGGGCCGCCCGAGACCTGCAGTGCCGCGGAGACGATGCCGGAGAGGTGCTCCAGCATGCGGTTGCCCGCCGCCTGGATGAGCAAGGAATGGAACTCCGCGTCGGCCCGGGAGCAGGTGATCGCGTCACCCTGCCCAACGGCGTGCCCCATGATCTCGACCATGTCGCCGAGGCGCTGCTGGATGTCCTCGCGGCCGTGGCCCGCGGCGAGACGGGCCGCGAGGGGCTCGATCGTCCAACGGAGCTCCCCGAGCTCGCGACGCTGGTCCTCACGCTGAGGGCCGAAGGCGCGCCATTCGATGATGTCGGGGTCGAGCAGGTTCCAGTCGCTGACGGGGCGGACCCGGGTGCCCACATTGGGCCGGGCGCTGACCAGGCCTTTTGCCTCCAGGACACGCAGCGATTCACGTACGACGGTGCGGGAGACCTCGAAACGCTGACCGATCTCCTCCGGCACGAGGGGGCGGTCGGCGCCCAGGTCACCGGAGACGATCATCTGACCCAGCTGCTGAACGAGTTGGCCGTGGAGGCCGCGGCCCCGACTGGCCGAGCCCCGCCGGCTCACGCGACCGAGGTCGGCGTCGGGGCCGCCCCAGGAACGAAGAGCGGCCCGCTCGCCGGCCGGCGCCTCCGCGTACGGGTAGCGGTCGATTTCACCCGGGCCGGCGAGGCCGGAATCGGCGGAGCGGGCGGCGGTCATCATGGTGTGCGCAAGGGTACTCACGCATCTTTTGTCGGCGCAGCTCACTCGGCTCTTGAGGTCTTTGGTGAAAAGCACACGAAAGGGTGATCGGCGCCAGCCCCCCAATTGACGCTTTACTGGTATAAACCGGGCACATTTAAGAGGGTTACGAGACTTGACTCGACCCGGCGGTCCTCTGCGACCGCCAACGGGCCCTGCCGTGAAGGCCGGTGAACAGATAGGCGCAGACCAGAACCGACAGCGAGAGCGCCAACGCGGTCCCCACCGGATGCGCCACGACACCCACGGCGAGTGCGATCCAGTGGTCCGTCTCGTGCGGCCAGCGCGGCCACATCAGTTCACGGAGCCCGGCCGGAAGCCCGGCGACCGGACGGACCCCGGGTCCCGTCAGCACCAGCTGGACAAGTGGTACGACCAGTACGGGAACGGCAAGTACCGCGGCGACACCGGCCGTAGTCACCCTGAAGACCCCGGCGGCCAGGAGGCCCGCCCAGGCGCAGCCCACGTTCAGCGCCACCCAACTCGCTGCCAGTGAAACGGAATTCGGCGGTACATGGATCCAGTCATGGCCGTACACGAGGCGAAGGGTTTCCGCGGAGACCAGTACGACGGCCAGGGCGAGCACCACGGCGACACCCGCGGACGCCATCAGTTTGGCCAGGAGCAGCCCCAGGCGGCGGGGAACCGTGCCACGGCCCGCCGCGAGCGCCGGGTAGCGGAATTCGTCGCCGAACGAGAGGGCGCCGAGCACTCCGGCCCCGACCGCCGCGGGCGGCAGCGGCAGCAGCGACGGCCAGGCCGCCAGCACTTTCGGCAGAGGCGCATGGGCGTTGCGGGCGAGGAGCACGGAGAGCCCGACGGAGACGGCCAGAACAGCGGCCATGATCAAGGTGGTTGTTCTGACGCCGAACAGACGGCGCAACTCGTATCGCAGCGGCTGAAGCGGGCCCCGGGCCGGGCGACGCCGGATAAGCAGCGCCGACTCCGGCACCGATGCCCGCGTGACCGGTCGCGGACCGCCTGCTCCCGCGCCGCCGTCTCGTCCGGCGGGGTCTGCGGAGTCAGGGTCTGCGGGGCGTGCGGGATCCGTGGGATTTGCGGGATCCGTGGGGCTTCCGGGGGCTCCTGAATCCGTTGAGTTCCCGGGCGCCGTGGGGCCGGTGTCACCGATCTCGTCGGCCAGCTGGTGCACCGGAAGCCCGTGCCGGAACGCCATGTCACCGATCTCCGCGCAGGTGGAGCCGTACACGGCGAGACGGCCGCCGGCTTCGGTGACCACCTCGACCGAGCGCCGGGCCGCCCGGGCCTCACGGCTGACCACTGCCGCGAGGCGGGCCGCGTGCGGGGTCCGGACCGCGACCCGGGGGCGCAGACGGGTACGGGAGAAGTCTCCGCCGTCCTGGTCGGCGACCAGGCGACCGCCGTCGATGGTGACCACTCGGTCGGCGGACCGGGCGGCCTCCTTGGGGTCTGCCGTGGAGTACAGAACGGTCCCGCCCCGGGCCGCACGGGCCCGCAACACCCCGTGCAGCCAAGAGCCCTCGCGCGGAGCGAGGCCCTCCGTCGGATCGTCGAGGACGAGCGTGTGCGGATCACCCAGCAGCGCCGAAGCGAGGGCGAGACGTCGGTCCATGCCGAGCGAGAGGGCGCCGATGCGCTGGTCACCGAGCCCGGCGAGGCCTACGAGCTCAAGCAGCTCATCAGCCCGTGTCGCGGGTACGCCCGCGGCGGCGCAGAGCATCCGGAGCTGACCGCGAGCGGTCCGGGCCGGATGCCCCGGTACGTCTCCGAGCAGCACACCCACCTCACGCGCGGGGTGCGGGATCCGGTGCATCGGCCTGCCCCGGAAGTAGGTGACCCCCCGCCCCGGGTCGAGCTCCAGCATGAGGCGGAGGGCCGCGGTCTTGCCCGAGCCGGGGGCGCCCAGAAGAGCGGTGACATGGCCGGGCCGGGCTTCGAAGGTGAGATCGTCCACGGCGGCCCGAGGGCCGCGGCGGGGGGCGCTGGTGGTGAGTCCGATGGCCTGGAGCATCGCTTCCCTCGCGGAAGGTGAGACCGCTCGACGGCAGTGCGGGTACCAATGAAATATAACCCGACATATCCGACTTTTTGCGCAGCCTCAGCCCGGTGAGTGTTCCGCGAGGTCAGACTTCCGGCCTCAGCATCGGGGGATTGAGCACGGTGGCCGCCCCGGCCCGGAAGAGCTGGGCCGGGCGACCGCCCTGGCGCGTGGTCGTACCGCCGGTGGGCACCAGGAAGCCGGGGGTGCCGGTGACCTTGCGGTGGAAGTTCCGCGGGTCGAGAACCACTCCCCACACCGCCTCGTACACCCTCCGGAGCTCGCCGACCGTGAACTCCTGAGGGCAGAAGGCGGTGGCCAGGGAGGAGTACTCGATCTTGGAGCGGGCGCGTTCGACCCCGTCGGCAAGGATCTGCGCGTGGTCGAAGGCCAGCGGGGCCTGACTCTCTCCCTCGTGGCCGAAGCTCCCGTCCGCTCCGAGCAGGTCTTCGACGGACGCCCATCGCGCGCTGTTCGCATCGCCGCCGGCCCGTGGGGCCGGCAGGTCGGGTGCCAGGGCGAGGTGGGCGACGCTGACGACTCGCATCCGCGGGTCACGGCCGGGGTCCCCGTAGGTGGCGAGCTGTTCGAGGTGGGCACCGTTACCGACCGCCGGGGCCGACGGATCCTGGGCGCACAGGCCGGTCTCCTCGACCAGTTCGCGCGCTGCTGCGGCTCCGAGATCCTCATCGGCTTTGACGAACCCGCCGGGCAGTGCCCATCGCCCCTGGAACGGTGGCTCACCACGGCGTACCACCAGCGCGCAGAGCGCGTGGCGGCGCACCGTGAGCACGACCAGGTCGACGGTGACGGCGAAGGGCGGGAAGGTCGACGGGTCGTAGGGCGGCATGCGGTGATCATAGTCGTCTGCCTGACGATAAACACTCCCTTCGCAGGGCTCGTCCCTCGGCTGTTCCGGTAGTGGCTCCTCCGGGGGCGGATGGCCGCACCGCGTCCTGGCACGGCGCCGGGACGCGTGTCACCACGGCACCGCATGGGCCCTGGCACGGACGCCCAGTACATGGCAGTGACGCGAGGCCTCGTGGAGCGACGGGGCGCGCGAGTCATCCATCGTCCTGGGACACACGCCGACCGGGGGTGCCTTGCCCGGAGCGGCGCCGGGTGGCCGCCGATTCGGGACGGGCGGAGCCGGACGGGGTCTTCTTCCGGCGCGTGGTGGCCGGCCGGGCTGTGCGCGGTCGCGCGCTCCGGTCCGGCCGGTGCCCGCGCCGCCCCGTTCGTACACTGCGCTCCCCGCGCAGGCATCGGCGCAGAGTCTCCGGGTCGAGGCCCTGGTTGCACGCCTCATGAAGCAGTTGGGCAAAGGTGTACGTGGGATCCATCCGCAGGGCGAGGCCCAGTGCTACCCGCGCGCCCGGCTCGTCGCCCGTCGACCACGAGACCCATCCGGCCAGGGTCAGTGGCGCCGCGGCGTGCTCCTCGTACGGTGCCACGCAACGACGGGACAGCGCGCGCCAGAGCCGCAGCGCCGAATCGGCTTCCGGGCCCTCCATCCACTCCGCCGCCCTGTCGCGGGTTTCCCGGTCCTGCAGTCCGAGAATCACGGCGGCTGCCTCGTCATGACTGATCAGTCCGTCATCGCCGATGTCCGAGGCGGAGGGCGTCGTCCCCGGCGCCTCCCCCAGGCGTTTCATGAGCTGCCGGGCCAGGTCCAGGGTCTCTCGGGCCACGTCCTCGCGTCCCGCTTCGTCGAGGAGCTTGGGCACCAGCTCGGCACCCGCCGAGTCGAGCGCGCGTTGCTGGCCCACAGCCGCCGAGGTGGTCAGAGGAGCGAGCCTCGCCTCCATCTCCCGCAGCGTTCCCCGCACTTGGATGCCGGCGTACGCGGCAGCGGCCGCCATCACCGAAGTGCCGGGCATGGCCAGTTGGTTTCCTTCCGTCGGGCAGCAACGCTCGTCCGGACAGCAGTAGGACCAGTACCGGCCGTCGGAGATGCAGAGCGCTTCGAGCACCGGTACGTCCAGCCCGCCGCAGGCCGTACGCAGACGCTGGGCGAATGGCCGCAGCCGCTCCATGATCCGGCTGCCGGACTCGCCCTCGGCGGGGTCCTGGCAGAGGAAGATGACGATCGCGTCGGGGCGTTCACCGCGCCGCTCGCTCCCCTTGATCAGGCACTCGGCGAGCTGCTCGGCGACGGGCGCCCACTCCTGGGGCGATTGCGGGATGCCGAGCCTGAGCCGGCCGCCGAAGCGGCCCCTGCCGCCGTGCAGGGCGACCATGATCACGCTGTCGTTCGGGTGGAACCCCATGAGGTAGGGGAGAGCATCGGCGAGTTCGGCAGGCCCTCGGAGGGTGATCTGCTGCTCGTCGGCCGGACCGGTGGATTCGTGGTGCTGGTTCATGGCATGACCGTCCCGCGAGAAGCGGGATTCCGCGACCCCCTGTGGATAACTTGTCCACAGGGGGCACGGGGTGCTGGCGGTCCGCCGTACCCGGCGGGTTGCATGGGGGCATGACGCACTCGACCCGCGCGGCTCTCAGGGCCTCGCCGACTCCGTACGTGCCCGACTCGTCGGCGGGTGCCGACAGCGCGCCTCAGCCTGCTGCGGCGAGGACCAGTGGTAGGACCTGGTCGCTGCCTGCCTGGCGCAGTAGCCGGGCGGCGACCGCGAGGGTCCAGCCGGATTCGGTGCAGTCGTCCACGAGCAGGACGGGACCGGGAGTGCGTGCCAGGGCGTCGGCCAGCTCCTCGGGGACGGCGAACGCGCCGGAGAGCGCCCGGAGGCGTTGGGCGGAGTTGCTGCGGCGTGCCGTATGCGCGCCGTCCGGCCCGGTGTACGTCAGGGTGCCGAGGAAGGGCAGGCGGCCGATCGTCGCGATTCCCCGGGCGAGGGAGCCGACCAGCTGCGGGCGGGTCAGGGACGGTACGGCGACGACGCCCACCGGCCGTGCAGTGGCGTCCGGGACACTCGGCGCCCAGCCGCCCGCGGAGCGCGCCCAGTCGGCGAGGACCGCCACCGCGGCCTGCAGGACATCGTCGGGGACCGGTCCATCGGGCGCGTTCTCGGCCAGCAGCGGGCGCAGCCGGTTGCCCCAGCCGATGTCCGAGAGCCGGCCCAGGGCACGACCGGTGGAGCACTGCTCCTTGGCCGGGATACGGCCCTTGAGCTCGATGCCCAGAGCGGGCATCCCCGTCGGCCACATCCGACGCGGCTCGACCTCAACGCCCGGCCGGTCCAGTTCCTTGGCCGCGCCCATCAGGGTGTCCGTCGAGACGGCCGAATCGGCCCAGGCGCCCGCGCAGTTGTCACAGCGGCCGCACGGGGCCGCCCCTTCGTCGTCCAGCTGTCGGCGCAGGAACTCCATCCGGCACTGGGACGTGCTCGCGTAGTCGCGCATGGCCTGCTGTTCGGCGGCCCGCTGCCGCGCCACCCACGCGTAGCGGTCGGCGTCGTACACCCACTCGGCTCCCGTGGCCGTCCAGCCGCCCTTCACGCGCTTGACCGCGCCATCGACGTCCAGCACCTTCAGCATCGACTCCAAGCGGGTGCGCCGTAGATCCACCACCGCTTCCAGCGCCGGCACGGACAGTGGCCGTCCCGCGCCGGCGAGGGCCGAGAGAGTCTGTCGGACCTGCGCCTCGGGCGGGAAGGCGGTATCGGCGAAGTAGCGCCAGATCGCCTCGTCCTCCTTGCCCGGCAGCAGCAGAACATCGGCGTGGGCGACACCGCGCCCCGCGCGCCCCACCTGCTGGTAGTAGGCGATCGGCGAGGACGGCGAGCCGAGATGCACCACGAAGCCCAGGTCCGGCTTGTCGAAGCCCATGCCCAGGGCCGAGGTCGCGACCAGTGCCTTGACCCGGTTCTCCTGCAGGTCGACCTCGGCCTGCAGCCGGTCGGCGTTCTCCGTCTTCCCGGTGTACGAGGCCACGCGGAAACCGCGCTGGCGCAGGAAGGCGGTGGCCTCCTCGGCCGCCGCGACCGTGAGGGTGTAGATGATCCCCGAGCCCTGCAGGTCGTCCAGGTGCTCGGCGAGCCAGGCCAGGCGGTGCGCGGCGTCCGGCAGCCGGACCACACCCAGCCGCAGGCTCTCCCGCTCCAGCGGGCCGCGCAGCACCAGGGCCTCGCCGGCTCCGGTACCCAGCTGATCGGCCACGTCCGCGGTGACCCGCGCGTTCGCGGTCGCCGTGGTGGCCAGCACCGGCACGCCGGGGGCCAGCTCGGCGAGCATGGCCCGCAGCCTGCGGTAGTCGGGACGGAAGTCATGGCCCCAGTCGGAGATGCAGTGTGCCTCGTCCACCACCAGCAGACCAGTGGTGGCCGCGAGCTTGGGCAGCACCTGATCGCGGAAATCCACCGAGTTGAGGCGCTCCGGACTCACGAGGAGAACGTCGGTGTCGCCGCGCTCGACCTCCTCGTAAATGGTGTCCCACTCCTCCGGGTTGGCCGAGTTGATGGTGCGCGCCCGGATGCCGGCCCGGGCCGCCGAGTCGACCTGGTTGCGCATCAGGGCCAGCAGCGGCGAGACGATCACCGTGGGCCCGGCACCACGCCGGCGCAGCAGAGCGGTGGCGACGAAGTACACCGCGGACTTGCCCCAGCCCGTGCGCTGCACCACCAGCGCGCGCCGGCGCTCCTCCACCAGTGCGGCCACCGCCTGCCACTGGTCCTCCCGCAACCGCGCCGAACCCCCGGGGTCGCCTACGAGCTCGGCAAGGATGGCATCGGCTTCGGCGCGGAGCTCCAGGGTGTTCATGCCCCCATGCAACCCGATGGCTCGGACAATCGGCGACTTCACCCCACGTGACACACAGCTCACAGAGGACCGGGTCGCCCAGGTGTTCCCTGGCACGGGGAGCGCTCGGGTGTCATCCGCGTTCCGACGGGCTACCGAGTGGCTCGGATCGGTGTTTCCGCTGGTCCTCGCCGTTCAGATGTGATGGGAGGAGTCATCCGTGCACAGCGTGGGCAGGGATATCAGAGTCATTTCGGCCGATTCCCGTCACCTGCGCCAATTGCTCGTTGCCGCCCGCCGATACGCCAGGAAGAATTGGACTCGCTCCCCGCACAGTCCCTTTCGCGGCCCGGAAGGGTTGTGCCGCGGTGCGCCCTCACTCGACCCTGCCCGCACCATGGGCGCGTATGCGAAGGGAGGATCGTGACCTTCGGATTCGCTCCGTCCGCAGCCACTTCGATGTCGGCGTCCGCCGACTCGGCCAACCGTCTCGCCAGGATGCTCGAACCCGCCGAGTGGGCCGAAGCGGGGATACCGCTGCTGCGCAGCCCCCGCGAAGTCGTCAGCGGCCTGCACTCCCGGCACCGGCCGACCCCGGCGACCGCTGTGATCGCCGTGCTCGACCATGAGGAACGCCTCGCGGCCAGCGCTTCGTTCGCCCGGCGCTCCATCGCCGCGGACGGCTGGGAGTTCCGCAACGCCCTGCTGGCGCATCTGCGCCGGGTCATCCCGCACGATCTTCGTCGCCGCACTCCTGTCCGTACCGCGGTGCTTCTCTACTGCCGTGAGGGCGAGGAGCCCTGGACGGAGGAGGACGGAGCGTGGATGTGGGGCCTGCGGGATGCCTGCACACTGCACGGACTGCGGTGCGGCGCGTACATCACGCTGACCCGCGGTGGTTGGCAAGTACTGGGCGAGGGTCGCGGCGGGCGCAGTCCCAACTCCATGTCACGGCCGTCCGCTCTCGCCGACGTCTCGCTGGACCAGGATCCGGCTCCGCTGCGCACCGGCGGCGGAGCCTCGCAGGCGCTTCGGCACACCGCGGCCCGCTGACCCACGAACCGCCAGCCCGGCCGCCCTGTCGGACAGCCGGGCCGGCGGCCACGGTCATGTGTGCCGTACGGATCAGACCGCGGCACCGAGCGCCGCGTTGATCCGCTGCGGGTCCCCGCACACGATCAGCAGTGCTCCGGCACGCTCCCGCGCCGCGGTCAGCGCGCCGTCGACGGTGTCGCCACCGTTGACCGCGACGATCACCACCGGACGGGTCCGCACCCGGTCCGCGGCTGCGGCACCGGCGAAGAAGACATCGTCGCCGGCCTCGTGCTGCGCCCAGTAGGCGGCCTCGCCGAAGGAGAGTTCGTGCGCGGCCCACGGGTGCTGCTCACCGGTGGTGAGCACCAGGATGTCGCCCGGTGCACGGCCGGATTCAAGCAGCAGGTCCACCGCTTCGTCGGCGGCATCGAGTGCGCCGGCCGCCGAAGCGGGGATCAGCTGGATCTGCGGTGCGGAACGATTCTCCGGCGTATCCGTCCGGGGTTGGCCGGGGGTGGGGTGCGGGCGCTGCGCCGGGGGCGCGGGCCTCGCGGGGCCGGGCCCGGGACGACCGGGGCGCGGCGTGGCCGCTGAACGCGGGCCGGGTACGGGACGGGGGGTCGACGCGGTACGGCCGGCGGCCGGAGTGACGCGGGGACCCTGGGCGCTCTCGTGAATCTGAGGCTCCTCGGGGATGAGAGGCATGGGTGGTTGTCTATCAAACGCCGGCGCTCGGGGCGTCGGCGGGTGGGTGCATGTGCGCGATCAGAAGTCGAAGCCGAGCTGGCCCCCGCTTTCCAGTGCAGCCGCCTCGGCGGAGATACGGACCTTCTTGAGGTGCTGCCACCTGGGCAGCACGTCGAGATAGGACCACGACAGACGGTGGTGGGGTGTCGGTCCCCATTCCTCCAGCGCGGCCCTGTGTACGGGCGAGGGATAACCGGCGTTGGCCCCGAAGGCGAATTCGGCGTACTCGCCGGAATCCGCGCCCAGTTCGGCCATCATCGTGTCCCGGTGGACCTTCGCGATCACCGAAGCGGCCGCGACCGCGATACAGGACTGGTCGCCCTTGATCACTGTGCGGACCTGCCAGGGCTGTCCCAGGTAGTCGTGCTTGCCGTCGAGTATCACCGCGTCCGGCCGTACCGGCAGGGCTTCAAGGGCACGTACTGCGGCGAGGCGCAGCGCGGCCGTCATCCCGAGCTCGTCGATCTCCTGCGGGGAGGCGTCGCCGAGACCGAATGCGGTGACCCAGCGCTCCAGCAACGGCGCGAGCTCCGCGCGGCGTTTGGGGCTGATCAGCTTGGAGTCGGTGAGTCCGGCGGGAGCTCTGCGGAGGCCGGTGACGGCTGCGCACACTGTGACCGGTCCCGCCCACGCTCCGCGTCCGACCTCGTCGACACCGGCGACGATCTTGGCACCGGTGGTGGCGCGCAGTGAGCGCTCGACGGTGTGGGTGGGTGGTTCGTACGGCATGGCGCCTGTCAGCGTACGCCGATGGGGCGGCCTACGACACCCCGGGGCGCCCGTCGGCCGCCACGCGGTAGCGACACGGCCCCGGCAAGGGTCGCGACGCGGCGGTGGAGGCCGACGTTCCGTATGGCGCGGTGCCTCGGAGGGGGCGCTTCCGAGGCCGGTGGGCATGGTGGTGCGATGCCGGTGCACGGGGCCGTCGTGCCCGCGCGTACGTGGTCCCAGGCCGGTCAGTACGGGTCGTACGGATCGCTTTCGTCACCGTCGCGATCGCTGCCTCCGGTGCCCGTGCGCGATCCGGTGCAGGACTGCGCCGGACCGGCCGGATTCCGCTTCAGGATGTCGCGGGCCCGTGCTTCGCCCCAGCTGGTGGCGTACCAGGGAACGTCGTCGGTGCGCAGTGACCGTTCGATGTCCGTGAGGGCGCAGGAGCGCAGCGGTTCGGGCAACGTGTCCAGGGCCGGTACGGCGTCGGCCGACAGGTCCTTGAGGTAGTCGATGTCGATCGAGTGGTCGTCGCGGTACCGCTGGACGTTCTGCTCAGCGATCAGCCCGTCGGGCGAGATCAGCCCGAACGCGAGGACACCGACGGCCGCGCTCGCGGCCACGGCACGCGGCAGCATGCGGGCACCGAACACTCCGGCGGCCATGATCAGGACGAGCACCACGCCCAGCCAGAGCTCCACGGCGGCCACGGACATCCGCAGCCGGGTCAGACCGTACGCGTCGACGTAGAGGTCCATCCGCCTCAGCGCGGAGGCCACGACGATCAGGGTGAGCAGGCACAGCGCACCGAGCACGCTCCGGACGAGAGTGCGGTCGCCGTCCCGTCCGCGTGGGGCCCAGCGCAGGGCGAGCGCGATCACCAGCAGTGTGAGGACCGTGGCCCAGAGAAGCTGCCAGAAGCCCTGTCGGGCGTATGCGGAGTAGCTGAGATCTGTCTCGGCCATCACCTTGTCGTATCCGCCGAGCAGCACGGTGAGCTGGACAGCGATGAAGACGGCGAACAGCAGGTTCAGCACGATGAGCGGCAGGGCCCACTCCAGCCGCCCGCGGGCCTTCCCCTGACGGACTGTGAGGCCGTCCCAGCGGATCGGAGCGGCTGCGGCGTACGCGGCGGCGAGCGCGCCGGCCAGACCGACCAGGAAGAGGAAGAACCGCCACGGGCTGCCGGTGAGCGAAACATCGGGCATCAGGTCGCCGAGCACATCCGCGAAGGCTGCGTCGGCGCTCGCGAACAGCGCTCCGAACACGATGAGCAGGACGACCGCCACCGCGACGCTGCGGAGAACGACCCCCAACCGGCCGCGGGATCCCGTCATTCGGGCGCGCACGCCCCGCCCGCCCCAGGCCAGACCGTCCGCAATGGCGCTGAACAGGCCCAGCGACCCCAGGAACACCCCGAGCCAACTGCGGTTGCCGTGCAGGGCGAGTGAGCCCAGCGCGATGGCTGAAACCACGGCCAGGAAGACGGGCCAGCCGGCGTCCCGAAGGGCCGGGACGGCGAGGAGCCCCAGCCCGCCGAGCGCCCACAGCGCCGTCCACGGGCGGAGGCGGCGACCGGCCGTCCGTGCGGCGAAGCAGGCCCCGAGCGTTGCCGGGACCGCGACGATCAGCGCGTTCACACCGAGACCGTCGCCCAGCAGCAGGGCGCTCAGTATCGCCGTGGCAACGACGCAGCAGAGCGTCGCGCCCTGGATGGCGGCGGGCGGCGCCGGGCGCAGTGTGGACAGCGCGGAGGCCTGCTGAGAGCTGCCCTGCCGCCAGGGGTTGGGCGGATACTGCCCGCCGTGCTGCGCGTATCCGGGCACTTTCGGTGGCTCGGGAACGGTGCTGCGGGGCTGTGACGGCGCCGCCTTCGACGATGCGATCCGCTCGGCTGTTCCGGGCTGCCCCGACGGCTCGGACGGCTCCGGTCCGTCTGCCGGCCGGGGCGTTTCTGACATGTGATCGGACATGGGACCCCTCCCCCACCGAGGTCCGCGCACACCGCCCGCAGGGCGGCGGCTGAGGCACCCCGGCGTCTCATTTTCGGCGCACGCCCGTCTGAATGATCATCAACGGCGGCGTGGCCGAAAGAGTAGCTTCCGCTCGTTGTTCCGAACCGTGCGGGAGGGAGCTGTGGCCGTACCGTGACAGTCCGGCGGCCCGGCCCTGCGCTCCGCCCGTCGGCGGCTCAGCTGCCGCCCGGCCGCTGTGGGAACCAGTCCGGCAACTCCTCCGTCCGCGCCGTCCAGTCGGCCGGCGGCGCGCCCGCCCTGCCCGCCGCGACGATCCCGCCGACGATCGCACACGTCGTGTCGACGTCGCCGCCCGCCTGGGCGGTCACCCAGAAGGCCTGCTCGAAGTCGCCGAGGCTCCGCGCCGCCGACCAGAGGGCGAACGGAACGGTGTCGTGTGCGCTGGTACGCCGGCCGTTGCCGAGGACCGCCGCGACCGTTCCGGCGTCGCCGTAGTCGAGCATGTCGCGGGCCCGGCGCAGCCCGGCACCGACAGCGCTGCGGGGTACGAGCGCGATGACGCCGTCGAGCAGTTCCGCCGGGGTGGGCGGCCCGGTCGTGGCCGCCGCCAGTGAGGCCGCCGCCGCGACGGCCATCGCGCCCACGACCGCCTCGCGGTGCTGGTGCGTGGTGTACGAGGAGATCTCGGCCTGGTGGGTGGCCTGCTCCGGATCGTCCGCGTACCAGGCGCCGAGCGGTGCGATCCGCATCGCCGAGCCATTGCCCCAGGACCCCTGTCCCTGGAACAGCGCGGACGCCAGCTCCCGCCAGTCACCGCCCTCCCGGACCAGTCTGAGCAGCCGGTTCACGGCGGGGCCGTAACCGCGGTCGAAGTCGTGGTGGTCGGCGAAGGAGTGGGCGAGCGCGTCCTGGTCGATCCGTTCGTGCTCCACCAGCACGGCCAGCACCGAGCACGCCATCTCGGTGTCGTCCGTCCACTGCCAGGAGCCGGGTGGGAGTTCACGCCGCTTCAGCAGCGGATAGTTGGCAGGCACAAAGAACTGGGAGCCCAGTGCGTCTCCCACGGAGAGCCCGCGCAGGCTGGCCAGGGCGCGCAGGGCCCGTTGGCCGGAAGCAGAGTCAGCGGTTGTCATCGCCCTTCCACTCTATCCGGTGATGCCGTACGGCTCAGGGGTTCGCCAGCGCTCGAACGGCCGGTCAAGGGTGTAGCGGCCGTCCGCACCGAGTATCAGCGTGCGGGTCTCCCCGTTGCCCGGGTTGGACAGTGACTCGAACTCGGCCACCGACCAGTGGAACCAGCGCATGCAGAACAAACGCATGGTCAGTCCGTGAGTGACCAGCAGGACGTTCTCCGGATGGCCGGGATCCTCGAAACTCCGGTACAGGCTCTCCAGGAAGGCCCCGACCCTGTCGTACACATCGGCTCCGGACTCCCCCTGCGCGAAGCGGTAGAAGAAGTGCCCGTACGCGTCCCGGTACGCCTTCTGCAGACGCACGTCGTCGCGGTCCTGCCAGTTCCCCCAGTCCTGCTCGCGCAGCCGCGGCTCCTCGCGCACCCGTACGTTCTCCAGGTCCAGGCCGAGAGACCTGAATGTCTCGTGGGTGCGGCGGTAGGGCGAGACGTACACGCTGACCCGCTCGCCGTCGAACAACTCGCGCAGCCGCACGCCCGTCTCCCTGGCCTGTCTCAGCCCTCTCGCGGTGAGCCGCAGCGCATGGTCGGGCTCGCGCTCGTAGACCGTGTCGTCGGCGTTTCCCTCGGACTCCCCGTGCCGGACGAGGACAATGCGTTGCGGTCGTGCCATGTACCGACCCTAGATCGGCTGCGGCTCATTCGAGCAGTCGTCCGGCCTCCAGCCGGCGGATGTCTCCGGTGAAACGGCGGCGCAGCAGCCGGTCGTGCGAGACCACCACCAGCGCCCCCTGCCACTGGGCCAGTGCCTCCTCCAGTTCCTGTACGAGTCCGAGTGCCAGGTGATTCGCCGGCTCGTCGAGCAGCAGCAGATCCGCGGGCCGGGCCAGCAGACGGGCGAGGGCGAGCCGTCTGCGCTGCCCCGCCGAAAGAGATCCGACCGGCACCCGGAGGTCCCGGGAGCGGAACAGTCCGTACGACAACAGCAGTTCCCCCCGCTCGTCCTCGGTGAGCGGCAGCCCTCGGCCGAACGCCGTGAGCACGCACTCCGCCGGGCGGTGCACCGGCACCTCCTGGGCGAGGTAGCCGATCCCGCCGCGCCGGACGACGCGCCCCGCGTCCGGTTCGAGCACGCCCGCCATGACCCGGAGCAGGGTGGACTTCCCCGCCCCGTTGCCACCGTGGATCAGCAGTCTGTCGGCTGCCGCCACGGTGAGCCGGTCGATGGAGAGCCGGTCACCGACGCGTATGCCGGTGAGGGACACCAGCTCTCCCGCGGTCGCGCCGGCCCTGGGCAGGGCGGCGAAGCGCAGCGGGTCCGGCGGCCTGGGGACGGGCTCCGCCCGCAGCCGCTCCAGGCGCTTGCGAGCGTTGCGGACCCGGCCGGAAACGGAGGCCTGGACCCGGCCCGCAGCCCGGTCGTACGCCATTTTGTTGTTGTCCTTGATGGCACGGCCGGCGGCGACGCCGTGGGCGGTGGTCGCCGTGTACTCCTCCAGTTGTGCGGTCTCCTCGCACCACTGGGCGTAGGACTGCTCCCAGCGTTGCCGTGCGGCGCTCCGCTCGGCCCGGAATCCCGCGTAGCCACCCCCGTAGCGCACGACCGTGCGCCGGTCGGCGTCGACCTCCAGCACCGCGGTGGCGACGTGTTCCAGGAAGATCCGGTCGTGGGACACGGCGATCACGGTGCCGGGGTGGGACCGGAGGGTGCCCTCCAGCCAGTCGAGCGCGGCTCCGTCCAGGTGGTTGGTGGGTTCGTCGAGCAGCATCACCTCGGGGGACGCCGCGATCAGACAGGCGAGGCCCAGTCTTGCCTGCTCGCCGCCGGAGAGGCTGCCGAGCTTCCTGGCCGGCTCTGTCCGGGCGAGGCCGAGACCGTGCATCGCCTTTTCGACGCGGGCGTCCGCCTCGTATCCGCCGCGCAGCTCGAACTCGGTGAGCAGCTCTCCGTAGGCGGCGAGCGCGGCTTCGTCGGCCGCGCCGAGGTCCGCCTCGGTCTCCCGCAACTTCCTTTCCATCGCGCGCAGTTCCGTCAGCGCGTCGTCGATCGTGTCCTGGACCGTGCTTTCGGGCGGCAGCCGCGGGGTCTGGGCCAGCAGGCCGGTGCCGCGGTCGGCGGCCGTGAACGCGCTGCCGGAGTCGGGCCGTTCGAGCCCGGCGAGGAGCCGGAGCAGGGTCGTCTTCCCCGCGCCGTTCTCCCCCACGATGCCGATCCGTTCGCCCGGGCGCACGGTGAGCGAGACATCGTCGAGCAACAGCCGGTCGCCGCGGGACATGGTCACGCCGCGCAGAGTGATCTGTGTGGGCAAGGGCGTCTCCGAGTCAGGTCGATCGAGAGCGACTTAACGCACTCGTTGTCGCATTAAGGCGAGTGTGGCACACTGAAGCTCACTAATGCAACAGGAGTAGCAATTGACTGGACAGAGAGTCGCACCGGAGACCGACCCGACGGCGTCCCCGCTCGCCCCCGGCACCCGCCGTCCGGGCGGCCGGACCGCGCGTACCCGGGCGGCGGTCCGTGACGCCGTCCTCACCGGCCTGGTGGAGCACGGCTACCCCGGCCTCACCATCGACCACGTCGCGGAGCATTCCGGCATCCACAAGACCACCCTCTACCGCCGCTGGGGCAACCTCGAAGGGCTCCTCGCGGACGCCCTGGACCTGGCCGGAGAGGACAGCTGGACACCGCCCGACACCGGAAGCCTGCAAGGAGATCTGCGGGCTCTGGCGCACACGACGGCCGCGTCCTTCGAGGATCCCGCCGCAGCGGCCGCACCGACCGCGTTCATCGCCGCGGCCTTCCATTCCGAGCGCGCCGCGCAGGCGCTGAACGCCTTCTACGCAGTGCGGTTCGCCCGCTGCGAGGTGATGGTCGCGCGCGCCGTCTCCCGGCACGAGCTGGACCGGCGCGCGGACGCCGCGGCGCTCATCAGGGCCGTGGTCTCGCCCCTGTTCTTCAGCCTGTTCATCACCCGCGAGCCGATAAACGCGGCGCTGGCCGACCGCGCTGCCGACGCGGCACTGGCCGCCGCCCGCGCCGGAGTCTTCGACACCCCGGCGGAGCCCGCCTGATCGGCCACCTGCAGCGCTCCGGCCAGGCGCGCCCGGCTCAGGGCTGCCGACTCAGCGCTGTCGGCCCGGGGTGCCGGCTCAGCTCTCAGGCCGCACCTCTCCGGCCGGGCCGGTCACACCGTCCACGACGACTCCAACTGCACGACGTCCCCGGCCAGTTCCACGACGTCGTCGTCGATCTGCGTGCGTTGTGACAGCCGCTCGATGCTCCCCGCCCGGTACTTGCCACGTTCGGCGCTCGACTGCCACATGGACAACACCAGGAACTCATGACCCGGCGATTCCCCGAACACCCCGCGCAGCATGCCGGGCGATCCGGCCATCGCCGGATTCCACACCCGCTCCTGCATCAACGCGAAGTGTTCCACCCGGTCCTCGCGCACCTTGCTGTGCGCCACCCGGACGACATCCGCGTCGGTGAAGCGCGGCTCGAAGCCCGTCTTCACGTCGAAGCGGTACTCGAACAGCTTGACCTGGATGTCGCTGTACGTACCGGACTGCGCGGCTGCCAGTCCGTCGTGGGAACGCGCCATGAACGAGTCGTAGAAGACCCGGTTCTCCCAGAAGGCGAAGATGTGCGCCACGTCCGGATGCTCGCGGCTCCACCCGCCGCCCCGCCCCTTGAACCCGGGCGCACCCGGCAGCTCCACCCATTTCCGCTGCCCCCGTTCAAAACCTCGACGGTCCACCACGGTGCAACGAATCCACTTGACCAGCACCGCGCCATCGTACGGTGCCGGGCACGGCGCGGGTCACGCTCCGGTGGAGTCCGGTGAAGTGCGCCCGGAGTGAACGCCGTTGATCGCAGAATGGTCCCCATGGCCTCGCTGCACATCAACCCCCTGTTCGCCCGGCTCGAATCCGCGGAACGTGTCCTCGTCACGGGGGCCGGCGGCGGCTTCGACATCTACGCCGGACTCCCCATCGCGCTCTCCCTGTTCCACCAGGGCAAGCACGTACAGCTGGCCAATCTGTCGTTCAGCGCCCTCGAAGGGCTGCCGCTCGATTCCTGGCTCGCCCCGGACGTCGCCGCCATCACCCCGGAAACGGCCCTGCACCAGGCGTACTTCCCGGAGCGGACGCTGGCCCAGTGGCTCGGACTGCACGGCTACCCTGACACGGTTCACGCCTTCTCCCGGGTCGGCGTACAGCCGCTCCGCGCGGCCTACCGGGCGTTGATCGAGAAGTACGACATCGACGCGGTCGTCCTGGTCGACGGCGGCACGGACATCCTGATGCGCGGGGACGAATCCGGCCTCGGCACCCCGGAGGAGGATCTGGCCGGCGTCGCCGCGCTCGCCGCGATCGACGTACCGGAGCGCCTCGTCGTATCCGTCGGCTTCGGCATCGACGCGTACCACGGGGTGAGCCACGGTCTCGTACTGGAGAACATCGCCGCGCTCGAACGCGACGGTTCGTTCCTCGGCGCCTTCTCCGTGTCCCGAACGACACGTGAGGGCGCGCTCTTCGTCGATGCCGTGGCACACGCCCAGCGCCACACGCCCGACCACCCCAGCATCGTGAACGGGTCGATAGCCGCCGCCGTCCAAGGGGCCTTCGGGAACGCCCAGTTCACGTCGCGCACGCGTGGCAGCGAGCTCTTCATCAACCCTCTGATGACCCTCTGCTTCGCGTTCGAGCTGGACGGTGTGGCCCGTAACTGCCACTATCTCGACCGGATCGAGGACACCCATCTGATCCGTCAGGTCAGCAGCGCCATCGAGAACTTCCGGGACGAGGTCCGGCAGCGACCGCCGCGCCGCATCCCGCACTGAACCGGTCCGTCGGACCGCGGCCCGACGGACCGGCAGGCCGATGCCCCCATGGCCCGAATCCATCGCCGAAATCCGAGCCGGTTGGATCCGCGCCCGGTTACGGACATGATCGGGTGATGCGAACGGCCCGACGGCCCAGCGGAAAGCCAGGGAGGCAAGTCCGATGAGCACGCCCAACAAGGACATCGAGAAGGTCGAAGTCAGACTCAAATGGGATCCCAGCCCTCATGGTGCTCCGCCCCATGACCTCGACATAATCGCGGGGACCTACCTGGCCGAAGCGCCGTACGGCAGCCCCGCGTACCTCGTGCACTTCGACAGCCGTTCACCGGACGGCACCATCACCCTCAACCGCGACAGCAGGACCGGTCAGGGCTTCGGCTTCGACGAGGTGATGACGCTGGAACTGAACCGGCTGTCGACCGCGTACACACGGGTCGTCGTCGGGGTCGCCATCCAGCAGCGCGACGGCCACAAGACCTTCGCCGGGATAGAGAGCACCGTGGTTCAGGTCCGGGAGGGTTACACGAACCTTTCGGAGGACGACTTCTCCGCGGTCGGCGACGCCACCGCGGCGACCGTGGCCGAGTTCGTCCGGGGCACCTCCGGGGCCTGGGAGTTCCACGGCACGGTCCGGGGCTTCGACGGCGACCCCGATTCGTTCGCCGCGACGATGGGAAGCCGTACGCCCGGCATGTGACACGTCACGGCGCCCGGTCCCGTCCAAATGCTGCGGGAACACGACCACTCCGGGCCTCGCGCGGTCATGTCACACGTCCGCGCGAGGCCCCGGCAAGCACCGATGTGGGCCGCGAGGCACCCGCCGTGAGCCCACGCTGTGAAGCCGCGCCGCGAGGCCCGTGCCACGGAGCCCCGCCGCACAGCCCCCGGTCAGGAGCCCACGTACGCCGCGAGGTGCTCGCCGGTGAGGGTGGAGCGGGCGGCCACGAGGTCGGCGGGGGTGCCCTCGAAGACGATCCGGCCGCCGTCGTGACCGGCGCCGGGGCCCAGGTCGATGATCCAGTCGGCATGCGCCATGACCGCCTGGTGGTGCTCGACGACGATGACCGACTTCCCGGAGTCGACGAGCCGGTCGAGCAGTCCGAGCAGTTGCTCGACATCGGCGAGGTGGAGCCCGGTGGTCGGCTCGTCCAGGACGTACACACCGCCCTTGTCGGCCATGTGGGTCGCCAGCTTCAGCCGCTGGCGCTCACCGCCGGACAGCGTGGTCAGCGGCTGCCCGAGGCTGAGGTAGCCGAGACCGACGTCGGCGAGCCGCTCCAGAATCCGGTGCGCGGCCGGTGTGCGCGCCTCGCCGGCGCCGAAGAACTCCTCGGCCTCGGTCACCGACATCGAAAGCACCTCGCTGATGTCGCGGCCCCCGAAGTGGTGGTCGAGCACCGAGGCCTGGAACCGCCTCCCCTCGCACTCCTCGCAGGTGGTGGCGACGCCCGCCATCATCGCCAGATCGGTGTAGATGACACCGGCGCCGTTGCAGGTCGGGCAGGCACCCTCGGAGTTGGGACTGAACAGCGCCGGCTTCACACCGTTGGCCTTCGCGAACGCCTTGCGGATCGGGTCGAGCAGCCCGGTGTACGTCGCCGGGTTGCTCCGCCGCGAACCGCGGATGGCGCCCTGGTCGACCGAGACCACCTCCGCGCCCGCGGGGATGGACCCGTGCACCAGCGAGCTCTTGCCGGAGCCCGCGACGCCGGTGATGACGGTCAGCACGCCGAGCGGGATGTCGACGTCGACGCCCTGAAGGTTGTGTGCGCTCGCGCCCCGGACCTCCAGTGCCCCGGTGGGCTTGCGCACCGTCTTCTTGACGGCCGCCCGGTCGTCGAGGTGGCGGCCGGTGACGGTGTCGCCGGCGCGCAGCCCCTCCACGGTGCCCTCGAAGCAGACGGTGCCTCCCGCCGTGCCCGCGCCGGGGCCGAGGTCGACGACGTGGTCGGCGATCGCGATCGTCTGCGGCTTGTGCTCCACGACCAGCACCGTGTTGCCCTTGTCCCGGAGCCGCAGCAGCAGGTCGTTCATCCGCTGGATGTCATGGGGGTGCAGGCCGATGGTGGGCTCGTCGAAGACATAGGTGACATCGGTGAGCGAGGAGCCGAGGTGGCGGATCATCTTGACGCGCTGCGCCTCGCCGCCCGACAGCGTGCCCGACGGCCGGTCGAGCGAGAGGTAGCCGAGTCCGATCTCCACGAACGAGTCGAGGGTCCGCTGCAGCGCGGCGAGCAGCGGGGCCACGGAGGGGTCGTCGAGGCCGCGCACCCACTCGGCCAGGTCGCTGATCTGCATGGCGCAGGCGTCGGCGATGCTCAGCTTCGCGATCTTGGACGACCGGGCTTCGGCGCTGAGCCGGCTGCCGTCGCACTCGGGGCAGGTGGTGAAGGTGACCGCCCGCTCCACGAACTCCCGGATGTGCGGCTGCAACGCCTCCTTGTCCTTGGACAGGAACGACTTCTGGATCTTGGGGATCAGCCCTTCATAGGTGAGGTTGACGCCCTCGACCTTCACCTTGGTCGGCTCCCGGTAGAGGAAGTCCTGCATCTCCCTCTTGGTGAATTTACGGATCGGCTTGTCCGGGTCGAGGAGCCCGGACTCGGCGTAGACCCGCACGGTCCAGAAGCTGTCCGACTTCCAGCCGGGAATGGTGAACGCGCCCTCGGAGAGCGATTTGGAGTCGTCGTAGAGCTGGGTGAGGTCGATGTCCGAGACCGTGCCCCGGCCTTCGCAGCGCGTACACATGCCGCCGGTGCGGGTGAAGGTCCGCTTGACGGTCCTGGTCCGGTCGGCACCGCGATCGACCTTGAACGCACCACTCGCCTGGACCGAGGCGACGTTGAAGGAGAACGCCTGGGGCGAGCCGATGTGCGGCTTGCCCAGCCGGCTGAAGAGGATACGCAGCATCGCGTTGGCGTCGGTGGCGGTGCCGACCGTGGAACGGGGGTCGGCGCCCAGGCGCTGCTGATCGACGGTGATCACGGTGGTCAGGCCGTCGAGCACATCGACCTCGGGCCGCGCCAGGGTCGGCATGAAGCCCTGCACGAAGGCGCTGTACGTCTCGTTGATCAGCCGCTGCGACTCCGCGGCGATGGTGCCGAACACCAGTGAGCTCTTGCCCGAACCGGAGACCCCGGTGAACACCGTCAGCCGGCGCTTCGGGATCTCGATGCTGACGTCCTTGAGGTTGTTCACGCGCGCGCCGTGCACGCGGATCAGGTCGTGACTGTCGGCGGCGTGCGGCGCAGGCGACTGCGGGTCCGTCCTCTTGGCCATGCTCATCGTGTCTCCATCTGTCGGGCGGAACCGCCGCGGCGGTCTCTGTCTGCGTCGCCCGGCTCGGTATCAGCGGTTCCGTCACCGGATGCAACCGGATCCCACCGGTCTCGTCACCGGCTTCGTACGGCGTGGGAACGGGGCGTCGGGCCGGCCGACGCCCCGTCGTGCAGCGGCTCGCGCGGGTCCTGGCCCGCGGTCGCCGGACGGTTCAGCGCACCTCGTTGATGCGGATGAGGTTGCCCGCGGGATCGCGGAAGGCGCAGTCGCGGATCCCGTACGGCTGCTCGGTCGGCTCCTGGACGACCTCGGCGCCGCCGGCCTGCAGCCGGTCGAAGGTGCCGTCGAGGTCGGGGGTGGCCAGGGTGATGATGGCGTAGGTGCCCTTGGCCATCATCTCGGTGATGGTACGTCGCTCGTCCTCGGTGACACCGGGGTCGGCGGCCGGCGGGTGCAGGACGATCGACGTGCCGGGCCGGCCGGTGGGGCCGACCGTGATCCAGCGCATCCCGCCGAATCCGACGTCGTTACGGATCTCGAAGCCCAGGACGTCGCGGTAGAAGGCCAGCGAGGCGTCCGGGTCGTGGTGCGGAAGGAAGCTCGTGTGAATCGTGAGGTCCATGAGCGTCACGCTATTCGTGGCCCGGTGGCCGCGCTTCTCGATTCCTGACCGGTCTGGTCACCTGCTTCGCGACGCACGACGGCAGGCCCGCGGTGGCCCGCTCGGCCTCTCGGCGGTAGGCGCTGGGGGGCATGCCGACCAGCTCGGTGAAGCGCGTGCTGAAGGTGCCCAGCGACGAGCAGCCGACCGTGAAACATACCTCCGTGACGCTGAGATCACCGCGCCGCAGCAGCGCCATCGCCCGCTCGATGCGCCGCGTCATCAGGTAGCCGTACGGAGACTCGCCGTACGCCTGCCGGAACGCGCGGCTCAGGTGCCCCGCCGACATGTGCACGCCACGGGCGAGCGCCTCGACGTCCAGCGGCTGGTCGAACTCCCGGTCCATCCGGTCACGGACCCGGCGCAACCGCGCAAGGTCGCGCAGGCGCTGCGCCTCATCGGGTCTGCTGGTCATCTGCGAGATCGTGCCACACCGCGGGTGCCGCCGCACGCAGACCGGACGGCACCCTGCGCGGTCCCGACCGGAGCACGCCGGAAGGGCGCCGACCGGAAGTCGACGCCCTCCCCGGGCTGTGGTTCAGCCGCCCGGACACATCATGCACAACGGTGCGCCCGGCGCGAACGCGCGGGCGGTCAGCTGCAACCGCTGGTCGAGCCGCAGCCCTCGCAGATGTAGCAGGAACCGGCGCGCTGCATCTTCGTACCGCAGGAGAAGCAGAGCGGCGCGTCCGCGCTGATGCCCAGCTGCATCTCGACGAGCTCCGCCGAGGTGTGCGCGGTCTTCGGGGCGGGCTTCTCCGCCTCCTGCACCGCGGCCACCGCCTTCAGCGGCTCCGTCCGCACCGGGGCGGACTGGGCCAGGGTCTCGATGTCCAGCTCCTCGTCCTCGAGGGAGGGCTCGTACGAACCCGTGTCGAGGTGCCGCTGGCGCTCCTCGGCCGAGTGGATGCCGAGCGCCGAGCGGGTCTCGAAGGGCAGGAAGTCCAGCGCGAGGCGGCGGAAGATGTAGTCGACGATCGATTGCGCCATCCGCACGTCCGGGTCGTCCGTCATGCCGGCCGGCTCGAAGCGCATGTTGGTGAACTTCGAGACGTACGTCTCCAGCGGGACGCCGTACTGCAGGCCGACCGAGACGGCGATGGAGAAGGCGTCCATCATGCCCGCGAGGGTGGAGCCCTGCTTGGACATCTTCAGGAAGACCTCGCCGAGACCGTCGTCCGGGTAGGAGTTGGCGGTCATGTAGCCCTCGGCGCCGCCCACCGTGAAGGAGGTGGTGATGCCGGGACGGCCCTTGGGCAGACGCTTGCGGACCGGGCGGTACTCGACGACCTTCTCGACCGCGGTACGGATGGTCTCCTCGGCCTTGGCGGTGACCGCCTCCTTCTCCTTCTCCTTGGTCTTCGCGGAGAGGGGCTGGCCGACCTTGCAGTTGTCGCGGTAGATCGCGAGCGCCTTGACGCCCATCTTCCACGCCTCGAAGTAGACCTCTTCGACGTCCTCGACGGTGGCCGTCTCCGGCAGGTTCACCGTCTTGGAGAGCGCGCCGGAGATCCACGGCTGGATCGCGGCCATCATGCGCACGTGACCCATCGCGGAGATGGAACGCTCGCCCATCGCGCAGTCGAAGACCTCGTAGTGCTCGGTCTTCAGGCCGGGGGCGTCGATCACATTGCCGTGCTCGGCGATGTGGGCGACGATCGCCTCGATCTGCTCCTCCTGGTAGCCCAGGCGGCGCAGGGCCTGCGGGACGGTGCCGTTGACAATCTGCATCGAGCCGCCGCCGACCAGCTTCTTGAACTTGACCAGGGCGAGGTCGGGCTCAAGGCCGGTGGTGTCGCAGGACATGGCGAGACCGATGGTGCCGGTGGGCGCGATGACCGAGGCCTGCGCATTGCGGAAACCGTTCTTCGCGCCGAGCCGGATCACGTCCTGCCAGGCCTCCGTCGCGGCGGCCCAGATCGGGTTGTCCAGGTCGTCCACGTGGACGGCCGCGGCATTGGCGTCGGCGTGCTGCTTCATGACGCGCTGGTGCGGATCGGCGTTGCGGGCGTAGCCGTCGTACGCGCCGACGACCGCGGCGAGCTCGGCGGAGCGCTTGTACGAGGTGCCGGTCATCAGCGAGGTGATGGCACCGGCGAGGGCGCGGCCGCCGTCGCTGTCGTAGGCGTGGCCGGTCGCCATCAGCAGGGCGCCGAGGTTGGCGTAGCCGATGCCGAGCTGGCGGAAGGCGCGGGTGTTCTCACCGATCTTCTGGGTCGGGAAGTCCGCGAAGCAGATGGAGATGTCCATCGCGGTGATGACCAGCTCGACGACCTTGGCGAAGCGCTCGGACTCGAAGGACTGGTTGCCCTTGCCGTCGTCCTTGAGGAACTTCATCAGGTTCAGCGAGGCGAGGTTGCACGAGGTGTTGTCCAGGTGCATGTACTCGCTGCACGGGTTCGAGCCGTTGATCCGGCCGGACTCCGGGCAGGTGTGCCAGGCATTGATGGTGTCGTCGTACTGGATACCGGGGTCGGCACAGGCCCAGGCGGCCTCGGCCATCTTGCGGAAGAGGGACTTGGCCTCGACCTCTTCGATGACGTCACCGGTCATCCGGGCGCGCAGCCCGAACTTGCCCCCGGACTCGACGGCCTTCATGAACTCGTCGTTCACGCGGACCGAGTTGTTGGCGTTCTGGTACTGGACGGACGTGATGTCGTCGCCGCCCAGGTCCATGTCGAAGCCCGCGTCGCGCAGGGCGCGGATCTTCTCCTCCTCCTTCACCTTGGTCTCGATGAAGTTCTCGATGTCGGGGTGGTCGACGTCGAGGATGACCATCTTGGCCGCGCGGCGGGTGGCGCCACCGGACTTGATCGTTCCGGCGGAGGCGTCGGCACCGCGCATGAAGGAGACCGGGCCGGAGGCGTTGCCGCCGGAGGAGAGCAGCTCCTTGGAGGAGCGGATACGGGAGAGGTTCAGGCCGGCGCCGGAGCCGCCCTTGAAGATCATGCCCTCTTCCTTGTACCAGTCGAGGATCGACTCCATGGAGTCGTCGACGGCCAGGATGAAGCAGGCGGAGACCTGCTGCGGCTGGGGCGTGCCGACGTTGAACCAGACCGGCGAGTTGAAGCTGAAGATCTGGTGCAGGAGGGCGTACGCCAGCTCGTGCTCGAAGATCTCGGCGTCCGCGGGAGAGGCGAAGTAACCGTGGTCCTCGCCGGCCTTGCGGTACGTCTTCACGATCCGGTCGATCAGCTGTCGCAGACCGGTCTCGCGCTGCGGGGTGCCGACGGCCCCGCGGAAGTACTTGCTGGTGACGATGTTGACCGCGTTCACCGACCAGAAGTCGGGGAACTCGACGCCACGCTGCTCGAAGTTGATCGAGCCGTCGCGCCAGTTGGTCATGACGACGTCACGGCGCTCCCACGCCACCTCGTCGTACGGATGTACGCCGGGGGTGGTGTGGATGCGCTCGATGCGCAGACCCTTGCTCGACTTGGCTCCCTTGACTCGGGAACCTCGTGCCGGGCCGCTCGCCGTCTCTGTCATGCCGCCTCCCATATGTGGGCAAAAACACCCTGAAGTGCCCAGAACTTCCCGGGGCACAGTCTGTCTCTGATGCCTCGGACGCCACGCAGAGCGCCCGGAGCAGGTCTATGAAGCCGCCCTGCCGCCGATCCACGGAACCGTGTCGGTCGGCCGGTGCCGATCAGTCGGCGGCGACGGCGGGAACGGGGACCTCAAGGATCTCGCCGCTCCCGCGTCCTTCCACGCGAGGCCGCCGCTCGCGGAGTTCCGCGATGGCGGCCTCGAAGTCTTCGAGTGTGTCGAACGCCCGGTACACGGACGCGAAGCGCAGATACGCGACGAGGTCGAGTTCCTGCAGGGGGCCGAGGATCGCCAGGCCCACGTCATGCGTGGTCAGCTCGGCACTGCCGGTGGCGCGCACCGCCTCCTCGACCCGCTGGCCGAGCTTGGCGAGGGCGTCCTCGGTGACCGGCCGGCCCTGACACGCCTTGCGCACGCCGGAGATGACCTTGGTGCGACTGAAGGGTTCGGTCACGCCGCTGCGCTTCACCACCATCAGCGAACAGGTCTCCACCGTCGTGAAACGGCGGGAGCAGTCGGGGCACTGGCGGCGGCGTCGGATCGACGTGCCGTCGTCGGTGGTGCGACTGTCGACGACCCGGCTGTCGGGGTGCCTGCAGAAGGGGCAGTGCATGGCTCCCAACCCTCCTTCACAGCACGACTGAATAGCCTCTTCAGGGCCCGCCGGGGCCCCTCGAAGCTGCCTCAAGCATAGGCGATGGCCACACCCCCGGCGGACCGGGGACCACAACTTCTGGGTGGCCGGAGCAATCCAACCACTAGATCTTGGGTTTGGGTGCGCATTCGGCCCTACCGCGTGTCGCGCATCACGAGCGACCGGCAGGCAGCGTACGGCCGCGTACGAGGTTACGGGAACGGTCCGGCCGCCAGGATTACGGGGCCCCGGCTGTCGGACTCGAACAACGGCCCGACGGCCACCCCACATGGCGGCTCCGCACCGGCGGCCGCTACCGTGAAAGCCCGAATTGCGGGCCGCCCGCGGCGCGCCCCAGGCCCCTCGGCCATCGCACATACACCCGGCAGAGAACACGCGGCAGACTTTTATTCGTTTTTCACTCGAACGTGTGTTTGGCGCAACCTTTCGAAAGCTACTACCGTTGTCCAGCTAGGGAGACCATTCGAGAGGGGCCGACGTGACCACCACCGCAGACAGTGCCACCATCACTGCCCAGGACCGCTCCCAGAGCCGATTCGAGCCGGTGCATGCCATGAATGACTCAGTCACGAACATGGAGGGGCCAGAGCCCGCGCGTCCAGCGCGCTCATTGCCCGGTCGACCTCCTGGAATCCGGGCGGACAGCTCGGGGCTCACGGACCGGCAGCGGCGCGTGATCGAGGTGATCCGGGATTCCGTGCAGCGGCGCGGATATCCGCCCTCGATGCGGGAGATCGGTCAGGCGGTGGGCCTGTCCAGCACGTCCTCCGTCGCCCATCAGCTGATGGCCCTGGAGCGCAAGGGGTTCCTGCGCCGCGATCCGCACCGTCCGCGGGCGTACGAGGTCCGCGGTTCGGACCAGCCCAGCTCGCAGCCCACCGACACGACCGGCAAGCCCGCCGCGTCGTACGTGCCGCTGGTCGGCCGGATCGCCGCCGGTGGCCCGATCCTCGCCGAGGAGTCGGTCGAGGACGTCTTTCCGCTCCCCCGCCAGCTCGTCGGCGACGGCGAGCTGTTCGTGCTCAAGGTCGTCGGTGACTCGATGATCGAGGCGGCGATCTGTGACGGCGACTGGGTCACCGTGCGCCGCCAGCCCGTCGCGGAGAACGGCGACATTGTGGCGGCCATGCTGGACGGTGAGGCCACGGTCAAGCGCTTCAAGCGGGAGGACGGCCATGTCTGGCTGCTCCCGCACAACTCCGCGTACCAGCCGATCCCGGGCGACGAGGCGACGATCCTCGGCAAGGTGGTGGCGGTGCTGCGGCGGGTGTGAAGCCCGCCGGTTCTGACCGGGCCCCGGGATCCACTGCGCCGATCCCGGGGCCCTGCCCATGCCGCCGGACGCCCGATGCGCCCTACTTGCCGTCGGCCTTGGCCGCCGCGTCGATCGCCGCGAGCGAGCGGCGCGCCTGATTCCGGTCGGTGGTGTACCAGAAGTCGGGCAGCGAGGCACGCAGATAGCTGCCGTACCGGGCATTGGCCAGGCGCGGATCGAGTACGGCGACCACACCCTTGTCGCCGGTGGCCCGGACCAGCCGGCCGGCCCCCTGCGCCATCAGCAACGCGGCATGCGTCGCCGCGACGGCCATGAACCCATTGCCGCCCGCCTCCTCGACCGCCTTCTGGCGCGCGCTCATCAGCGGATCGTCGGGGCGCGGGAACGGGATCCGGTCCATGATCACCAACTGGCAGCTGGCCCCCGGCACATCGACGCCCTGCCATAGCGACAGCGTGCCGAAGAGGCAGGTCTCGGGGTCGGCGGCGAAGTTCTTGATCAGCTCACCGAGCGTCTCCTCGCCCTGGAGCAGGATCGGCTTGTCCAGCCTGCCACGCAGCTCCTCCGCGGCGCCCTGGGCCGCCCGCATGGAGGAGAACAGCCCGAGGGTCCGCCCGCCCGCCGCCTCCACCAGCTCGGCGAGCTCGTCCAGCATGTCGGTGCGGGAACCCTCCCGCCCCGGCGTGGCCAGATGCCTGGCGACGTACAGGATGCCCTGCTTCGGATAGTCGAACGGCGAGCCGACGTCGAGCCCCTTCCACTGCGGAAGGTCGTCGCCCGCGGTGCCTTCGGGGGCGAGGCCGAGCGAGGCCCCCACCCCGTTGAAATCCCCGCCGAGCTTGAGCGTGGCGGAGGTCAGGACGACGGACCGCTCGGTGAAGAGCTTCTCGCGCAGCAGCCCGGAGACGGAGAGCGGCGCGACCCGCAGGGAGGCGCCGAAGCGGTCGTGGCGCTCGTACCAGACGACGTCGTACTCCGAGCCCTGGGTGATGCGCTCGGCGACACCGTGGATCGTCTCCACCGCCGCCAGGGCCTGCTTGCGGACGGCGTCCTCGTCCTGGACGGACTTGTCCCGGGTGTTGCCCAGGGCCGAGATCACGGTACGCGCGGCGTCGCGGAGCGCCAGCAGTGCGTAGCCGAGGTCCTCGGGGACCTCTTCCAGACGGCCGGGGAGCGCCAGCTCCATGACCCGCTCGAACCCCTCCGACGCGGTCTGCAGGGCGTCGGCGGCCTTCTCGTTGACCAGCTTCGCCGCTCGGCGCACCGCGCGGTTGACCTGGCCGGGGGTGAGCTCGCCGGTGGCCACCCCGGTGACCCTGGAGACCAGCTCATGGGCCTCGTCGACGATCAGCACCTCGTGCTGCGGGAGCACCGGCGCACCTTCGATGGCGTCGATGGCCAGCAGGGCGTGATTGGTGACGACGACATCGGCGAGCTTGGCCCGCTCCCGGGCGAGCTCGGCGAAGCACTCCGCGCCGTACGCGCACTTGCCGGCGCCCAGGCATTCGCGGGAGGAGACGGAGACCTGTGCCCAGGCACGGTCGGAGACCCCGGGAGTGAGGTCGTCGCGGTCGCCGGACTCGGTGTCGTCCGACCAGTCGCGCAGCCGCAGCAGGTCCTGGCCGAGCTTGCTCGACGGGGCGGCGGCCTCGAACTGGTCGAAGAGCCCTTCCTCCTCGTCCTGCGGCACCCCTTCGTGGAGCCGGTGCAGGCAGAGGTAGTTGGACCGCCCCTTGAGCATGGCGAAATCGGGGCGCCTGCGCAGCAGGGGATGCAGTGCGTCGACCGTCCGCGGAAGGTCGCGCTCCACGAGCTGGCGCTGGAGCGCCAGCGTCGCCGTGGCCACCACGACCCGCTCCCCGTGCGCCAGCGCGGGCACCAGATAGCCGAGGGACTTGCCCGTGCCGGTACCGGCCTGGACGAGCAGATGGGAATTGTCGTCGACGGCCTCTGCGACGGCCCCGGCCATGGCGGCCTGACCAGGTCGTTCCGTACCGCCGACGGCGGTCACGGCGGCGTGCAGGAGCTCGGGGAGGGATGGCTTCGTCATAGCCCGACCAGCGTACGGGGCGCCACTGACATCAGGGACACTCCCGGACACCGGCGGCGGGGTGGAGCGGGTTGGGAACGGTCCCGTGGACGGCCGCGTGCGGGCGCTGGGGGCGGTCCCGGTAGCCGTCGACGTGCAGGCGGTTGCGGTTCAGACAGAGGCGTTCGATGCGGGGTGTCAGCAGGTCGAACATCTCGAACCGCTCCTTGAGCTCGGGGAAGCGGGCGTGGTGGCGCAGGATCTCGGCCCGGACGAGTGACCAGAAATCGGCCTCCAGGACCCCCAGCTGTTCCTCGCAGAGCGGGGAGAGGAAGCGGAACACCCCGACGAAGAGTCCGGAGTGGATGAACTGGATGAGGAAGGAGGGTTCCTCGGTGAGCAGCGTCCGGCGTACGTCCTCGGGCATCGACTCGTGCTCCGGCAGCCGCCGGGCGCTGACGTTCACATCGTCGACGAAGTCCTTGATCGCCAGCCGCACCGGTACGTCGTGCTCGTCGAAGACCACGATGGCGTTCTCGCCGTGCGGGGAGAAGACCGTGCCGTACCGGTAGAGGAAGTGCAGCAGCGGCGGCAGCATCGCGGCGAAGAGGCGGGTCAGCCAGGTGGTGGGTGTCAGCCCGGACCGGGCGACGAGCTCGGCCGTGAAGGCGCGGCCCTGCGGGTCGGTGTGGAGCAGCGAGGCGAGCGTCCGGGCCCGCTCGCCGGGGGCGAGCCGGGGCTGGAGGGGTTCACGCCAGATCGCGCCGAGGATCTCCTTGAACTGGTACGGGGCCTCGGGAAGGTGGTCGTAGAGCGGGTGCTCGACGGTCACCGAGGCCACCTCGCCCAGCAGGATGACCCCGCAGGTGTCGCGCAGAAACGCGTCCTGGTCGCGCAGGCCGTGGACCCAGGCGGTGACGGCGGGGGCCGCGAGGGTGCGTTCGGTGGGCAGCCCGCGCCAGACCAGTGTGTTGAGGATCGACAGCGGCAGCTTGACGGTGTGCCGGTCCGGGCGGGCCACGTTGCTGAAGGTGCGGATGGACTGCTGGGCGAGCCTGAGGTCCGCGTCGGGGTGGAGCGGAACGATGTCACCGGCGGCGATCGCGGGGGCGAAGACCGGAACGATCCATTCGTCCCACTGCCAGGGATGCACGGGAAGGAAGAGGTAGCCGGCGGGATCGAGGCCGCGGGCACGGAGCACGGCGGCGAAGGAGTCGTGGACCGAGGGGTCGAGCTCCTGCGCGTACAGCCGCTCCGGGCCGGCCAGCGCGGCCACTCCGCGGTAGGCGGCGATCCTTGTGGAGACCGCGATCCACGGCAGCGTGAGGGGCTTGCGGGCCTCGGGGGTGTGGCGGGCGGCGTCGGCGGCGGAGAAACCGAGGCGGCCCTTGTTGGCGACGAGCCAGGGGTGGCCGGTCTGGTGGCCCTCCAGCTCGGCGTAGTCGAGGTCGGCCAGCCGGGCCGCGGGGAGCGCGGTGTGGTCGAGCCGGGCGTCGGCGGTGAGGGTGGTGGTGATCTCGCGGATCAGGTGCCCGAGGGTGGCGCCGTCGATGTCGAGGAGATGTCGGGCGCGGACGAGGAACTGGAGCGGATCGCGGAAGGGCACGGCTCCGGCGTCCGGCCCCGAATTCCGGCCCGGCTCGCCGTCCGGCGTCCCGGAGGCCCTCCCGGGCATCTCCAGAATCGAGTCGGGGGCGATGTGCCAACTCCCGTACACGCCCCGCCTGGCACTGAAGACGAGACATTTTCCGTCATCGAGTCCGAGGGTGTAGGTATCGTCCGGGCCGTTCTGAGCGACCGGCTCGACGACTTCCTCGTAGGCGAATTGACCGAGCATCTTCGCGAGCAGCCGGGCGGCGGCTCCGTCCCAGACCTCCCGGTTCAGTTCTGGCGTGCTGAGCAGCTCGGCGGACTCCGCTGAATCATGGCTCGCGGGATATTTCGGCACGGGGACTCCTCGGGGTGGAACCGATGGGGTTCGAGCGGGGTGAATTGGGCAGCAGTTCGTTCACAGTTGGGCACGGTGGATTCGGTCGCGGACCATCAGGGCAGCTCGTTTGTCGGGGAGTTCGAGTTCCGCAGAGAAGCGGAATCCGGCACTCAGAAAGGCTGAGACGGACGGGGTGTTACGCAGATCGGGCTCCGCGACAACACGCGCGCACCGGGGGCGGTTGTCGAGCACGAGGCCGGCGACGGCGCGCAGCAGAGTGGTCCCGACGCCTTGCCCGCGGTTGTGCACACCGCCGATGAGCAGGTGGATCCCGGTGTCCTGCGGACGGGCCGGGTAGTGACGTGCCAGCGGGTCGAGATCCGCGCGGTAGATCTCCCAGTAGCTCATGGGGACGCCCGCCAGCACGCCGAGGCAGGGGACGCTGCGTCCGTCGCCCTCCAGTTGGGGGCGCAGATGGGCGGCCGTGACGGCTTCGGGTCCGGCGAGCTCCCAGAAGGCCGCGACGGCGGGGTCGTTCATCCAGCGGGTCAGTACGGCGAGATCACGTTCGAGCCGTACGGGGACGAGCTGGAAGACTCCGGCCGGGGTGGTGACCGGTCGCCAGTCGGCCGGGTGGTCGAGCAGGTCGGAGGCGGCCGCCCTGCTCATGGCCGGCCGGGCCCGCGCCGCCGGGCCCGCGCCGCCCGGAACGGACGACGCGGGTGACGCGGGTGCGCCGGGCAGCGGGCGCCTCGCCTCGCCGGCCGGGGGGTCCTCCCCGAACAGCGCGAGGATTTCTTCGGAGAGCTCCAGGTCCAGGGTGTCCTCGGCACCTGTGTCGGACTGCGGGGCAGGACCGGTCCCGGCGTCGGTGTGCGCATCGGCGGGAGCCACGGTGTTGCTCTCCTCTCGGCGGTTCAGGCGGTAATCATGTCCCTTCAGGCACAAAGGGGGTTGGCAATGGTGACGTAGACGGACTGGGTGTCGACGGGACCGACCAGTTCGTCAAGGCCGTGCATCCGGGTCAGCAGATTGGCCTTGCACCGCAGGTGGGTCTTTTCCAGCAGGTGTGTGGGGAGCGGTGAACCCAGCGCCGCGGATGAGCGGAGGAATCGGCGGAAGGCCGCGATGAGTACGCGTTCGTCGGCGAGGTGCTGGGCGCCGAACGCTCCGATCAGGCCGAACACGTTGTTGATGCCCAGGTAGTAGGCGAAGCGTTCGTCGGTGACCTCGTCGGAGACGAAGGTGTCGCTGACCGATCCGATGCCGGCGAGCCGCTGTTCCAGCGCTGTGCGGTGGGACTCGCGGAAGTAGTAGCCCTGGTTGTCGCGGTACCGGCCGCCGACGGGCCAGCCCTCGGGGCCGAGCATCACCAGGGTGTTCTGCTGGTGCGCTTCGAGTGCCACGCCCGCGTGGGCGTCGAGCCAGAGCACGGGGCCCACGACGCGGTCCAGGTAGCGCAGGAACCACTCGGCGGCGACGGCGCCCACGGTCCGCCCGGTGGCGGCGGCCAGGGAGAGCACGATCTCGGCGAGTCGTGAGTGCATGCCCGCCCTGCCCGGCCAGGGGCGGGGGGCGGTCAGCGCCGCGATGCAGACCGCGTCGTCGTGCGGCCCGAACGGATTGTGGCGGAGCATCACATCGAGACCCTGGACGGGCGAGCCGTCCGGGCCGTCGACGGCCAGCCAGGCGGGGTCGCGGACGATGTCGAAGCCCGGACGGGCGGCGTGCCACTGGGTGGCGAGTCCGCTGCGGAGCAGCCGGTGGACCTCCACTCCGCGGTGGAGTTCCTTGCGGAGGTTCTCCCGGCGGGAGTTGGTGATGCGAACGCCGAGGGAGAGCTTGAGCATGACCTCGGCACCGGGCCGGTGCACGGTGCGTACGGACGAGGTGGGGTGCCAGCGTTCGCCGTGCGGTCCCAGGTCGTGGAGGAGTCCGGCGTCGAGCAGCGCGGCGACTTCGGGGCGGTGTACGAGTTCGCGGGCCTGCCAGGGGTGGAGCGGAATCGGTGCGGTGTTGTCGGGGAGGCGCAGCCCCCGGGCGTGCGCGGTGACCAGTTCCGTGGCCGGCACCGGACGGCCTCCGTCGGTCCAGGCGGAGTCGGTGGCCAGCACGGACCGGTCGACAGCCATCCAGTTCAGCGCGAAGGAGCCGTGCGACTCGGGAGAGTAGAGGCGCGATTCGGCGTCGGAGAGCCCCTCGCGGCTCTTGGGGGTGGGGTGTTGCGGGTGGCCGAGCAGCAGCGACTGCTCCGCGGTGAGGAAGAGGTCCGCTTCGGCCGGGGCGTGGGGTGCACGGCGCCGCTCGGCGATGAATCCGGCGGTACGGCGTACCGAGTCGGCGACCCGGGCCACCATGTCGGCCCCCTCGTCCCGGCCGGCCTCGCGGCCCAGCAGGGCGGCGACGGTGACGGCGTCGGCGGACGGTGCTCCTTCGGGCGCCCCCTCCAGGGCGGGTGGGCCGAAGCGGTGCCAGCCCGTGACCGACCAGTAGAGGACGGGAACGAGCAGGGCCGTGCCGCTGGCGGGGAGCGGGATGCGGAGTGTGGGCCCGTCCGGCCCGGCCAGGCCGGTCTCCCGAACCCAGCAGCGCAGCAGGTTCTCCGCGCCTGCCAGGTCGGCGGCCCGCAGTGGGTCCGGGTGGTCGAGCGGGTCGGCCGGCGCCCCGCCGGTGGCCCTGGACTTCGGGGTGCGGCGCTCGTCGTGCGGTGCCGTCATCTGGCGCGGCACGGCGGACTGCTCCAGGACGAGCGGGCCGGTGTGCCCGGTCTGCCCTCGCTGGTGGGTGGGGGGCGAGCCGTCGGCCTGGGGCGCGGGGGTGGAGTTCACGGCGGTCTTTCTTGTGAAGGTGTCCGGGGTCAGCGGATCGACCCGGTCGTGGTGCGGTGGTACGGCAGGCGCTCGGCGGCTGCCAGGGCGTCGGCGAGGCGGTCCACGACCGCTGTCGCCTGTTCGTCGGTGAGCGTGAGGGGAGGGAGCAGGCGGACGACGGTGGAGTGGCGTCCGCCGAGTTCGACGATGAGCCCGCGGCGCAGGCACTCCTGCTGGACGGCGAGGGCCAGGGCGGGGGCGGGCGGCGGCTCGGGGCTGTCACCGGACACGGCGGCCTCCGGGTCGACCAGCTCGACGCCGATCATCAGGCCGCGTCCGCGTACGTCACCGATGGTGGGGTGGTCGGTGGCGAGCGCCTGGAGGCGGGCGAGCATGCGGGCGCCGAGGGTCGCGGCGCGCTCGGCGAGGCGGTTCTCCCGTACGAAGGCGAGGGTGGCCGTGCCCGCTGCCATCGCGAGCTGGTTGCCCCGGAAGGTGCCGGCGTGGGCGCCCGGCTGCCAGGTGTCGAGTTCGGAGCGGTAGACGATCACGGCGAGCGGGAGGGAACCGCCGATGGCCTTGGAGAGCACCATCACGTCGGGCACGATCCCGCTGTGCTCGACCGCCCAGAAGGCGCCGGTGCGGCCGACGCCCGTCTGGACCTCGTCGGCGATCAGAGGGATGTCCCGGGCCTCGGAGATCTCGCGCATCCGGCGCATCCAGCCGTCGGGGGCGGGGTTCACGCCGCCCTCCCCCTGCACCGGTTCGAGGATCATCCCGGCCGGTGCCGGGGTGCCGCCCTTGGGATCGTCCAGGAGGTTCTCGGTCCACCGGGCGGCGATCTGCGCGCCGCGCTCGCCGCCGATACCGAAGGGGCAGCGGTAGTCGCGCGGGAAGGGCAGCCTGGTCACCCGTACGTCCTCGGCGCCGCCCGAGGCGGCGAGGGCCCCTTCCGTCATCCCGTGGTAGGCGCCGGTGAAGGCGAGGAGGCCGCTGCGGCCGGTCGCGCCGCGGACCAGCTTGAACGCCGCCTCGACCGCGTCCGTGCCCGCCGGTCCGCAGAACTGGATCCGGGCGTCGTCGGCGAACTGCCGAGGCAGGGTGGCGAACAGCTCCGTGGTGAAGGCGTCCTTGACCGGGGTGGCGAGGTCGAGCACATGCAGCGGCGCACCCGAGTCGATGACCTTCTTGATGGCCTCCAGGACGACCGGGTGGTTGTGTCCGAGCGCCAGGGTGCCGGCTCCGGAGAGACAGTCGAGGTATCGGCGCCCGTCGGCGCCCTCGATGGTCAGCCCCCGGGCCCGCACCGGCACGATCGGCAGTGAGCGCGCATAGGTCCGGGCGGCGGATTCGCGCAGCGACTGGCGGCGCAGGATCCCCTCGTGCACAGCCGGTGCTGCCACCGGGGCTGGTTCGGTCACGGCCACGGCTGTTGGTCCTCCTGCTGTAACGGTTGCGTTGCACATCGGTACGCCGGCGCACGGGCGGACTGCGGGGACGAACGCTGTTCCCGAGTCCCTTGCACGTACCAACGACGCCGGGCACGGCGGATCACGGGTAAATCGGAAGATCCTTGCGGACGCGGAACCACGGCCCTGCCGCTCGCCGTCCCCATCGGCACCGGCATAGTGGGGGGCCGCACAGGCCTCGGAAAGTCGTCCGAGGGTCAGCAGGGTGTTCGGAGCAGGTGGCTCGGAGCAGTACCGCAGTGCAGTACAGAAGTGTTGAGTTACGAAGTCCCAGGGGGATCACCACATGCGACTCATTCGACCGGCGCTCGCCGCACGTCAGGGGAGGGCACGTCGCCGGTCCTCGTCGGTGCTCGCCGTGGCCGCGGCCACCGCGGTGCTCGCGTTGACCGCCACCGCCTGCGGTCCCGAGGAGGACAACGCGAGTGACAAGCCGAGCGTTCCCGCCGGCCAGTCCTCGGACGGAAAGATCACCATCCCGGACGACCTGAAGGACCGGCTGAAGGAACACGGGATCGATCTCGACCAGTGGAAGGACGGCGAGTGGAAGAACTGGGACAAGGACAAGTGGCTGCGGGAGGCCAAGGACTTCGTCAACCCGATCATCGAGGACCTGTGGGACCCGGACCGGATGCGGGACGCGGACAAGTCGCCGGAGAAGCCGGTCGACAACGACATCTCGGGTGACGTCGGCGTGACGGACCCGACGCCCGCGCCGGTCCGCGCCGCAGGCGTCCGGACGCCGTACCACGCCAACGCCGCCGAGTCCGGGAAGCTGCTCTTCGACGGCCCCGAGGGCTCCATGGTCTGTTCCGCGACCGTGGTGAAGGACCCGGCACACCCCGGGAAGTCCAACCTGGTGTGGACCGCCGGGCACTGTGTGCACGCCGGCAAGAAGGGCGGCTGGTACCGCAACATCGCCTTCGTGCCGTCGTACAACAACCAGGGTCTGTCGCTGGCCGAGCTGAAGAAGGCGACCAAGCAGGAGATCGCCCCCTACGGCGTGTGGTGGGGCACTTGGGCGCAGACGTCGGACCAGTGGATCTCGCAGGGCTCCTCGACGGGCGGGCTGGGCGCGCCGTACGACTTCGCGGTGCTGCACGTGACGCCGGAGAAGGGTTCGACGGGCAAGTCCCTGGAGGAGACGGTCGGTTCCGCGCTGCCGGTCGAGTTCAACGCCCCGGCCGTGCCGAAGATCGCCGGCATGACGGCGACCGGCTTCCCGGCCGCTCCGCCGTACGACGGCCAGAAGGCGTTCCAGTGCACGGACAAGCCGGGCCGGCTCTCGCTGACCGCGCAGGACCCGACGATGTACCGCATCGGGTGCACGATGACCGGTGGGTCGTCCGGCGGCGGCTGGGTCGCGGACGGGCAGGACGGCAAGCCCGCGCTGGTCTCGAACACCTCCATCGGGCCGGTGACCGCGGGCTGGCTGGCCGGGCCGCGGTTCGGCAAGGAGGCCAAGGGCGTCTACGAGTCGGTCAGCAAGAAGTACGCGGGACAGTGATGACGGCCCGTCACCCGGCCCGGTTCCGGGAACGGTGACGGTGATGGCACATCAGGGGCCCCCGGCGCGGCAGTTGCGCGCCGGGGGCCGCTGTCCGTCGTGCGGCGCCGCCGGGCGGCCGCGCCTCCTGCGGGCCGTGCCGCCGTGGCAGGGACATGCTCCAAGCCGTCATAGGGTGGGCCCCTGCATCTTCGGTGGCCGCCGGTCCGGCCACCGAACCGCATGACACGTTCATGGCAATTTCGGAAATCTCAGGGGGAACCCTTTCCATGCGATCCATACGTCCGCTGCTCGCCGCGACCGGTCTGGTCGCCGCGCTCGCGCTGACGGCCACGGCCTGTGGCCCGAGCGAGGACAACGCGACCGGCAAGCCCGCCGCCGACTCCGCGGGTGGCCAGGACGCCGGCGGCTCCCTGCCCGACGGTCTGGCCGAGACGCTGAAGAAGCACGGTGTCGACCCGGAGAAGTGGAAGGACGGCGAGTGGAAGAACTGGGACAAGGACAAGTGGCTGCGTGAGGCCAAGGACTTCGTCAACCCGGTCATCGAGGGGCTGTGGAAGCCCGACCGGATGAAGTCGGCCAAGGACCCGGCCAAGACCATGGCGGCCGGCGACGTCTCCGGCGGTCAGGGCGTCAGCGACCCGGAGCCCGCCCCGGTGCGGGCCGAGCGTGAGAAGACGCCGTACCACGACTACGCGGCCCCCGTCGGCAAGGTTTTCTTCGACTCCCCCGAGGGCTCGATGGTCTGCTCGGGCACGGTCGTCAAGGACCCGGAGAACCCCGGCAGGTCCAACCTGGTGTGGACCGCCGGACACTGTGTGCACGCCGGTTCGAAGGGCGGCTGGTACCGCAACATCGTCTTCGTGCCCGCGTACAACGACCAGGGCAAGTCCGCCGCCGCGCTGGAGAACGCGCAGCCGCAGGAGATCGCCCCGTACGGCGCGTACTGGGCGGACTGGGCGACGACCTCGGGTGAATGGCTCGCCGACGGCGGCCCCACCGGGGGCGAGGGTGCCCCCTACGACTACGCGGTGCTGCACGTGAAGCCGGAGAAGGGCACCAAGTCCCTGGAGGAGACTGTGGGCAACGCCCTGGCGGTCGACTTCGACGCCCCCGAGATCTCGCGGATCGATGCCATGGGCGCCTGGGGATACCCTGCCGCTCCCCCGTACGACGGCCTGATCATGCACAAGTGCGTCGACCGCCCCGGGCGGCTCTCCATCAGCCCGAGCACTCCGGCGATGTACCGCATCGGCTGCAGCATGACCGGTGGGTCGTCCGGCGGCGGCTGGTTCCGCAAGGGCAGTGGCGGCAAGTCGGTGCTGGTCTCCAACACGTCCATCGGACCGGTGACTTCGGGCTGGCTGGCCGGCCCCCACCTGGGCCCGGGCGCCAAGGACGTCTTCACCACGATGAGCGAGAAGTTCGCCGGCCGCTGACGGCGGCCGTTACCCCGTGACAACCGAAGGCCCGCCCCTGGGTCTTGAGTTCTAGTGATCGTCGCAACACCCCAGCCCAGGGGATGCGATGGATTTCAAGATCCGGGACCGGTCCGTCATCCAGGGGCGCCGTCCCTTGTCCGAGGAACGGCGCCTCTACCTTCAGCTCATGCAGCAGGGTGTGAGCAGCAAAGAGGCGTGCCGGATCGTCGGCATCAATGAGAAGACCGGGCGGCGCTGGCGTAACGGCCGTGCCCCGTCCGGCGGGAGCACCGGGGCGCCACCGATCAACGCGGTGGCGCCCCCGCCCGGTCCCTCGCGGTATCTGCGTGAGAGCGACCGCATTCACATTGCCGACCGGCTGCGGGAGAAGGCAACGATCCGTGCGATCGCGGCTGAGCTGGGCCGCAGCCCGTCCACGGTCAGCCGGGAGATCCGCCGCAACCGGCATCCGGGCAACGGCCAGTACCGGCCGCACGCGGCCCAGGCCCGCGCCGATGCCCGCCGGCCCCGCCCCAAGCCGGGGAAGATCGGCCAGAACCCCGGGCTGCGGGACTTCGTCCAGAACCACCTGGACCTACGGTGGAGCCCTGAACAGATCTGCCAGGCTCTGCGGGCAGTTCCCCCAGCAGCCGGAGATGCACGTGGTCCACGAGACCGTCTACCAGGCCCTCTACGTCCAAGGCCGGGGCGAACTGCGCCGCGAGCTGGCCCGCGCCCTGCGCACCGGCCGCGCCCGGCGCAAGCCGCGTCGCCAGGCCCAGCAGCGCCAGCCGAGGTTCGCCACCCCGATGGTCATGATCAGCGAACGCCCCGCCGAAGCCGAGGACCGTGCCGTCCCCGGTCACTGGGAGGGCGACCTCATCATCGGCAAGGACGGGAAGTCGGCCATCGGCACACTGGTCGAACGCGCCACCCGCTACGTCATGCTCCTGCACCTGCCCGGCGACCACGGCGCCGAAAGCGTCCGGGACGCGCTGGTCACCACGGTCCAGACCCTGCCCGCCCACCTCCGCAGGTCCCTGACCTGGGACCAGGGAAGCGAGATGGGCAGCCACGGCTCCTTCACCATCGCCACCAACGTCCCGGTCTACTTCTGCGACCCGGCCAGCCCCTGGCAACGAGGCTCGAACGAAAACACCAACGGCCTCCTCCGCCAGTACTTCCCCAAGGGCACCGACCTCGCCGCCCACCCGCGCGAACACCTCGACGCGGTCGCTGCTGAACTGAACGGCCGCCCACGCAAAACGCTCGGCTGGGAAACCCCAGCCGAGCGCCTGCATAAACTACTCGCCGCCTGACCAAACCAACCACGTGTTGCGACGATCCCTAGAAACCGCCGGTCGGGGCGGGCCTTCGGGCGTTACGAGCCTTGTCGCGACGTGGTCAGTGCGCCACGGGGACGAACGAGGAGAGCTCGGCCGCCAGCTCCTCGTGCACCCGCGCCTTGAGCAGGGTGCCCTCCGACGTGTGCTCCTCGGAGATCACCTCGCCCTCGGCATGCACCCGGGAGACGACCCCGCCCTGGATGTACGGGACGAGCGCCTCGATCTCGACCGACGGCCTCGGCAGTTCGGTGTCGATGAGTGCGAGCAGCTCCTCGATACCGGCTCCGGTGCGCGCCGAGACGGCGATCGCGTGCTTCTCGATGCGCAGCAGTCGCTGGAGCACCAGCGGATCGGCCGCGTCCGCCTTGTTGACCACCACGATCTCGGGCACGTCCACCGCGCCGACTTCGCGGATCACCTCGCGCACCGCGGCGAGCTGCTCCTCCGGCACCGGATGGGAGCCGTCCACCACGTGCAGGATCAGGTCGGACTCGCCGACCTCCTCCATCGTGGAGCGGAACGCCTCGACGAGGTGGTGCGGCAGGTGCCGTACGAATCCGACGGTGTCGGCCAGGGTGTAGAGCCGGCCGCCCGGCGTCTCGGCCCGGCGCACGGTCGGGTCGAGGGTGGCGAACAGCGCGTTCTCCACCAGTACTCCCGCACCGGTCAGCCGGTTGAGCAGCGAGGACTTGCCCGCGTTGGTGTAGCCGGCGATGGCGACCGACGGCACCTTGTTGCGCTTGCGCTCCTGGCGCTTGATCTCGCGGCCCGTCTTCATCTCCGCGATCTCCCGGCGCATCTTCGCCATCTTCTCGCGGATCCGGCGCCGGTCCGTCTCGATCTTGGTCTCACCGGGACCACGGGTGGCCATGCCGCCACCGCCGCTGGAACCGCCGCCGCCCATCTGCCGGGAGAGCGACTGACCCCAGCCGCGCAGCCGCGGCAGCATGTACTGCATCTGAGCCAGCGAGACCTGCGCCTTGCCCTCACGGGACTTGGCGTGCTGGGCGAAGATGTCGAGGATCAGGGCGGTCCGGTCGACCACCTTGACCTTGACGACGTCTTCCAGGTGAATCAGCTGACCGGGGCTGAGCTCACCGTCGCAGACGACGGTGTCGGCCCCCGATTCGAGGACGATGTCGCGCAGCTCCAGCGCCTTGCCCGAACCGATGTAGGTGGCCGGGTCCGGCTTGTCGCGGCGCTGGAAGACGGCGTCGAGCACCTGGGCGCCCGCCGTCTCCGCCAGTGCGGCCAGCTCCGCGAGGGAGTTCTCCGCGTCACGCACGGTCCCCGAGGTCCAGACGCCGACCAGCACCACGCGCTCCAGGCGCAGCTGCCGGTACTCGACCTCGGTGACATCTTCGAGCTCGGTGGAGAGCCCGGCCACACGCCGCAGCGCGGCGCGCTCGGAGCGGTCGAACTGCTCGCCGTCCCGCTCTCCGTCGATCTCGTGGCTCCAGGCGACGTCCTCTTCCATCAGGGCGTCGGCCCGAAGGCTCTCGGTGAGGCTTTCGGTGACATTCTCCGTAGCGCTCTGCGCATCCTGCGCGTCCTGGGGAAGGGAAGAAGAGGAGGTCATTGGATCCTTACGTCGTTGGAAGTCTGCTACATCAGTCACAACGCGTGACGCCTCCCGATGATTCCCGCTGTCGGGAATCCCGGTCCGGCCGCCGCGGCGACTCGTCGATAGTGGCACGGTCCGTCGCACTCGTCACCCGGGTTTACCGCTGTCCGGCGGGCTTGCTGCTGTGCCAGTCCGGGTGCCCCGGCATCGGCGGGGTCTTCTTCCCGTACAGCCAGCCGTCGAGGAACGAGGTCAGGTCGCGGCCCGCGGTCCGGGACGCCAGGCGGACGAAGTCCTCGGTGGTGGCGTTGGAGTCCCGGTGCTTCTTCACCCAGCTCCGCTCCAGCCGGTCGAAGGCGCTCTCGCCGATCTCCTGGCGCAGCGCGTAGAGGATCAGCGCGCTGCCGTCGTACACCACCGGCCGGAACAGGCTGATCTTCTGTCCAGGCTCCGGGGCGTCGGGGCGGGCCGGCGGGCCGCCCGCTGCCCGCCAGCCGTCGGACCTGGTGTAGGCCTCGCGCATCCGGCGTTCCAGCGGCTTGTCGGCGTGGTCCTCGGCGTAGCGGGCCTCGTACCAGGTGGCGTGTCCCTCGTTGAGCCACAGATCGGACCAGCGCTGCGGGGAGACGCTGTCGCCGAACCACTGGTGGGCGAGCTCGTGCACCATGATCGATTCGAGGTACCACTCGGGGTAGTCGGTCCCGACGAACAGGGAGCGCTCGAAGAGCGAGAGCGTCTGGGTCTCCAGCTCGAAGCCGGTTTCGGTGTGGGCGACGAGCAGTCCGTACGTCTCGAAGGGGTAGCGGCCGACCTGCTGTTCCATCCACTCCAGCTGGGCAGGGCTCTTCCTGAGCCAGGGTTCGAGGCGCTTGCGGTCGGCGGTGGGCACCACGTCGCGCATCGGCAGCCGGTGCGGGCCGGTCCGGTGCAGGACGGTGGACCGGCCGATGGAGACCTGGGCCAGTTCGGTGGCCACGGGGTGCTCGGTCCGGTAGGTCCAGGTGGTGTCGGCACCGTGCCGGACCGTACCGGCGGGCAGTCCGTTGGCCACCACGGTGAGGTCCTTGGGCGCGGTGACCCGGAAGGTGAAGTACGCCTTGTCGGCGGGGTGGTCGTTGCTCGGGAAGACCCGGTGCGCGGCGTCGGCCTGATTGGCCATGGCCAGGCCGTCGGCGGTGGGCAGCCAGCCGCCGCTGTCCCGCTCGCCGGTGGGGTCGCTGGTGTGCCGGACGGTGATGTGCAGCGGCACTCCGGCGGGGAGCCGGCCCATGGGTTCGATGACCAGGTCCTCGTCCTCGACGGCGAAGTCGGCGCGCAGTCCGTTGACTTCGACCGAGCGGACCTTGCCCCGGGTGAAGTCGAGGTTGATCCGGTCGAGCGGTTCGGTGGTCCGCGCGTCGATCCTGGTGACGGCGTCCAGCGGCTTGGTGTTGTCGCCGTGGTAGGTCAGTCCGATGTCGTAGGCCCGGACGTCGTACCCGGGGTTGCCGAGGTGAGGAAAGAGCGGATCGCCGATGCCGAGCGGCACGGGTGAGGGGATGGTGGCTGCGACGAGGGTGGCTGATGCGGTGGCCAGCAGGGCGGCCCGCAGACGGCGGGAGATGAACGGCATGAACTACCGCTACCAGCGACGTCCCGCCGGACCGGCGCGGCGCGCGCCGCGCCACCCGAACGAGATACCTGTGGCGGATGGCTCCGCCCGGCGGAGTCAGACGGTGACGGCGCGGTGCTTGGCGCGGCTCACGTCGTACACCCCGGGCACGTCACGCATGGCGCGCATCAGGGCCGGCAGTCCGGCCGCGTCGGGGAGTTGCAGGGTGTAGGTGTGCCGGACCCGCTGTTCGCTGGGCGGTTCGACGGTGGCGGAGATGATCGCCGCGTCCGCCGTCGCGATCGCCTCGGTGAGGTCGGCGAGCAACCGGGGGCGTCCGAAGGACTCGGCGACCAGTGTGACCCGGCACTCGGTGGCGTCCGTCCAGCTCACCTCGACCGGTGACCGGCCGACGGATCGCATCCGGGCGACGGCGCGGCATTCCTGCCGGTGCACGGTGACGGCGCCGCCGCGTACGACGAATCCGGTGACGGCGTCGGGGGGTACGGGGGTGCAGCAGCCCGCGAGCCGTACGGGGGCGTCCGGCCGGTCCGCCACGGCGCTCGCGGCCGTGGCGGGCCCGCCGCCGGTGGTCTGCTGCGGCTGCGGGCCGGGCCTGGAGTGGCCGGGCTGCCCGGGTCCGGTCCGGGCGGGCCGGCCGGCGTGCGGGCCGTGGGTGTCCTCGGGGTGGGCGTCGAGCCAGCCGGTGATGGCGATGCGGGCGGCGGGGGTACGGGCGTGGTCGAGCCAGTCGGGCGAGGGGCCCGAGGCGGCGTCCTCGGCAAGCAGCAGCTGCACGGTGTCGCCGTCGCTGAGCACGGTGCCGAGGGTGGCCAGGCGGCCGTTGACCCGGGCTCCGATGCAGTTGTGCGCCTGGTCGCCGTACTGCGCGTAGGCGGCGTCGACGCAGCTGGCCCCGGCGGGCAGCCCGAGCGTGCCGCCGTCGGTCCGGAAGACCGTGACCTCCCGGTCCTGGGCCAGGTCGGCGCGGAGCGTGGTCCAGAAGGTGTCGGGGTCCGGGGCGGACTGCTGCCATTCGAGGAGCCGGGAGAGCCAGCCCGGCCGGGTGGGGTCGGCGCGCTCCCCGTCCGCGGGTTCGGCGGGCTGGGGGCCGGTGCCGCCGTCCGCGGCGTACGGATTGCCGAGGGCGATGACTCCGGCCTCGGCGACCCTGTGCATCCGGTGGGTGCGGATGAGGACTTCGGCGACCGCCCCGTCCTCGCCCACGACGGCGGTGTGCAGCGACTGGTACAGGTTGAACTTGGGGGCGGCGATGAAGTCCTTGAACTCGGAGATCACCGGGGTGAAACAGGTGTGCAGTTCACCGAGCACGGCGTAGCAGTCGGCGTCCTCGCCGACGAGCACCAGCAGCCGGCCGAAGTCGGTGCCGCCCAGTTCGCCGCGTTTGACGCCGACCCGGTGCACGGACACGAAGTGGCGTGGCCTGATGAGGACTTCGGCGGGGATGCCGGCCTCCCGCAGCACCGTCGTGACGTTCTCCGCGATGGTCGCGAGCGGGTCCTGCCTGGCGGCGCCGGAGCCCTCCGGCCGCGCGGCGGCGTCGATCAGCGCGCGGGTCCGTTCGTACTCCTCGGGGTGGAGGATCGCGAAGACCAGGTCCTCCAGCTCGGTCTTGAGGGCCTGCACGCCGAGCCGTTCGGCCAGCGGGATCAGTACGTCCCGGGTGACCTTGGCGATCCTGGCCTGTTTCTCGGGCCGCATCACGCCGAGGGTGCGCATGTTGTGCAGCCGGTCGGCGAGCTTGATGGACATGACCCGGACATCGTCCCCGGTGGCGACGAGCATCTTGCGGAAGGTCTCCGGTTCGGCGGCCGCGCCGTAGTCGACCTTCTCCAGCTTGGTCACGCCGTCGACGAGATAGCAGACCTCTTTGCCGAACTGGTCCCGCACCTGATCGAGGGTCACATCGGTGTCCTCGACGGTGTCGTGGAGCAGCGATGCGGTGAGCGTCGTGGTCTCCGCGCCGAGCTGGGCGAGGATCAGGGTGACCGCGAGCGGGTGGGTGATGTACGGCTCGCCGCTCTTGCGCGTCTGGCCCCGGTGCGAGGACTCCGCGAGTACGTAGGCCCGGCGCAGGATCGAGAGGTCGGCATCCGGGTAGTGGGCCCGGTGGGCCTCCGCGACATGGCCGATGGCGTCGGGCAGCCGGTCGCGGGAGACGGGGCCGAGCAGCGCGACACGGCCGAGCCTGCGCAGATCGATCCGGGGACGGCCCCGCCTGCGGATGGGGGCACCTGGGCTGGTGGCCTCTGCGCTCATGCGGCACCTCCGGCGACGTCGACCGGCGGTGGGGAGATGCGGTCGCGCCTCCGGGCCGGTGCTTGATGCTACCGAGCCCACCACGTGGCGGAGTCCCGCTCTCGCCCAGCGTGAAACGGATCACCCATTCGAGCGAAGTCCTAACCGGTCACCGTTTCGAGCCAGACGGGGTCGATCACGCCCTCGGCGACGATCACGGCGGGGCCGGTCATCTCGATCTCGCCGTCCGGCATCTCGGTGATCACAAGGGTGCCGCCCGGCAGATCGACCGTGTACGTGACCGGGGTGCCGGTCTCCGCGGGGTCCGCGCCGTCCCTGCGAGCCGCGGCGACGGCGACTGCGCAGGCGCCCGTGCCGCAGGAGCGCGTCTCGCCGGAGCCGCGCTCGTGGACCCGCATGGCGACGTGGCGCGGTCCGCGGTCCACGACGAATTCGATGTTGACGCCGTCGGGGTAGACGGCCGCGGGGCTGAAGGGCGGTACGGAGAGCAGGTCGCCGGCGTGGGCCAGATCGTCGACGAAGGCGACCGCGTGGGGGTTGCCCATGTTCACGTTGCGGGCGTTCCAGCTGCGGCCGTCGAGGCTGACCGTGACGCCGTCCTCGGGCAGGAGCGCGCGCCCCATGGAGACCGTGATGGCGCCGTCCTTGGCGATGTGCACCTTCTTCACGCCGCCCCGGGTCGCGACGGCGAGGTCGCCCTCCTCGACGAGTCCGGCGCGCTGGAGGTACCCGGCGAAGACCCGGACCCCGTTGCCGCACATCTCGGCGATCGAACCGTCCGCGTTGCGGTAGTCCATGAACCATTCGGCCTCGGCCGCCATGGCCTGTGCCTCGGGGTGCGCGGCGGACCGTACGGCGTGCAGCAGCCCGTCACCGCCGATTCCGGCCCGGCGGTCGCAGAGCCGGGCGACGGCGGACGCGGGCAGGTCGATGGCGTTGTCCGGGTCGGGAACGATCACGAAGTCGTTCTCGGTGCCATGACCCTTGAGGAAGGCGATCTGCGAGTTGCTCACAGGGCAACTGTACGAAACGGCGCCGACAACCGGCGTCCCCGGGCCGTCCCGCGGGCGCCGGCGTGACGCCGGGACCTGCGTGAAGGGCCGGCGCCGGCCGTCACTGGAGCCGTGCGACCCGCCAGACGGCCAGGGCGACCAGCGCGCCGCCGACGACGACGTACAGGGCGATCACCCGCCAGTCGGAGCGCTCGCCCGAGCCGCGCTGGGGCAGGCCGGGCCAGGTGTAGCCCACCCGCCGGGCGGCCATCATGCCCCAGCCCGCGGCGCAGCAGCTGATCAGCAGGCCGAGCATGGCCACCACCGCGCCGCCGTCGCCGAACTCGAAGGCCAGCGGGAAGGCGAACATCAGCGATCCCACCGCGGCGAGCATGACGATCGGTGCCAGCTGCCAGATCCGCAGCCGGCGCGCGGGGCGCAGCTCGACCTCGACCTCGGGGGTCGCTTCGAGCTCGTCCGGCCCGTCGGGGCTCAGACTTCCCGCCCCGTGCAGCTCGTCCGGTGCGTCTTGTTCAGTGTCGCGAGGGCCGGCCTCCATCGCCACGCGCCCTCCCAACTCGGACTCCACTGGTCGATCGATGCTCGATGATGGCACGCTCCAGGTCGCCGAAATGACGGGCAGGGCTTCCCGATGCCATCACGTGATCAGGCTGTAACCGCTCGTTCGACCAACGCCAGCGCCTGGCGCGGGAGTTCCCCGCGGTGTTCCGCGGCGCCGCTCAGCCAGTGGACCCGCGGGTCGCGGCGGAACCACGAGTCCTGACGGCGGGCGAATCGCTTGGTGGCGCGGACGGTCTCGGCCCGCGCCTCCTCCTCGGTGCACTCCTGGGCCAGCGCGGCGAGCACCTGCTGGTAGCCGAGCGCCCGGGAGGCGGTCCGCCCCTCGCGCAGGCCGTGGGCCTCCAGGGCGCGCACCTCGTCCACCAGGCCGGCCGCCCACATCCGGTCGACCCTCAGGGCGATGCGTTCGTCGAGTTCGGGGCGGGCCACGTCGACGCCGATCTGGACGGTGTCGTACACCGCATCGTTACCGGGGAGGTTGGCGGTGAAGGGCTTGCCGGTGATCTCGATGACTTCGAGGGCCCTGACGATCCGGCGGCCGTTGCTCGGCAGGATGGCCCGGCCGGCTTCGGGGTCGGCGGCGGCGAGCCGGGCGTGCAGCGCTCCGGAGCCGCGCTCGACCAGTTCCTCCTCCAGCCTGGCCCGTACGCCGGGGTCCGTGCCGGGGAACTCCAGGGCGTCGATGGCGCCCTTCACGTAGAGGCCGGAGCCGCCGACCAGGACGGGGGTGCGGCCGGCGGCGAGCAGCCGGTCGATCTCGGCGCGGGCCAGCCGCTGGTACTCGGCGACGCTGGCGGTCTCGGTGACGTCCCAGATGTCCAGGAGGTGGTGCGGGACGGATCCGCGTTCTGCGAGCGTCAGCTTCGCGGTACCGATATCCATCCCCCGGTAGAGCTGCATGGAGTCGGCATTGACCACTTCGCCGTCGAGCTGCTGAGCAAGAAATACTCCCAGATCGGACTTTCCGGCCGCAGTGGGACCGACGACGGTAATGACCCGCGGTGCGGGAGCTGTGCTTCTCACTGCCACAGTCTCGCAAACCTCCGGCGCTCTTCCCGAACGAGTGAGGTGACCGGCCGGGAACGGGAATCGTTCACCGTCCCGGCCAGGACCCGTCCGCCACCCGTCCGGCCAGCTCCTCCGGGCGACGCGGTTCCTCGTGCACACCAGTAGAATTCACATTGAATATGGGCGCTTTTTCATGGTTTGAAGAAGCGCTCGACCGTAGTCCCCCAGCAGGGAAGGTGCCCGATGGGCTTCCTGGACAATTTGAAGGCCAAGCTGAGCCCCGCCAAGGACAAGGTCGGCGAACTCGCGCATCAGCACGGGGACAAGATCGACCAGGGGCTCGACAAGGCCGCACGGACGGTCGACGAAAAGACCAAGGGCAAGTACAGCGACAAGATCGAGTCCGGCGCGCGGAAGGCCAAGGACGCGGTCGAGCGCCTGTCCCACAAGGACGAGGGTGGTACACCGCCCGCTTCCAAGGACGAGGGTGGTACACCGCCCGCTTCCTGACCGTGAACTGATCAAGTCCGGGTGACGGCCGTGGAGCGGCACCGCTGCACGGCCGTCGCCCGCGGGTCCCCGGGCGGCGGCTCAGGACCAGGCGGCGACCAGGTAGCCCACGCCGTACGGGGCGTCCTCGTACAGCAGCCGTCCGGTCAGGCCCGCCCCCTGTGCCGCACCCGCGAGCACCTGCCAGGGCGCCCGGCCCGCCGCCTTCAGTTCGTACGCCAGTGACTCGTCCAGCGCGATCAGCGCGTCCGGGTCCGCCGCGCCCAGCGCGCGGGCGGCCGCCGCGTCGAAGGCCTCGGCGCGTTCGTCCAGATAGCCGGGGGCCTTGAGCGTGCGGCAGGCGCTGCCGTCACCCATCACGAGCAGCGCGACCCGGTCCGCCCTGGCGGCCAGGTCCCGCCCGGCGCCCGTACAGCGGTCGGCCGCCAGCGGCTCCCCCACGCCCAGCCCCTCCACCGGCGCACCGGCCCATTCCGCGCGGGCCAGCAGCCAGGCGGCGACGGCGAGGGACGGCGGCAGCGGGCGGTCCGTCGCCGTGGCGAGACCGCGGCCGAGCCGTACGCCGAGGTCGACGCCGAAGCCCCGGAAGGTTCCGGTGGTCCCCTCGGGGTGCGGTCCGCGGTCCGGCGGGTCCGCGGGCCCGACCACGATCAGCAGATCGGGGCGCGCGGCGGCGAGCACGCCGAGGGCGTCGGCACAGGCGTCCCGCAGGGTGTCGAGCTCGGGCGCGGCACCGGCGGCGACCTCGGGTACCAGCAGGGGTGGGCAGGGACAGACAGCGGCGGCGACAAGCATGGTCGGCAGCGTATCGTCCGGGCGCTGCGGGCCGGCCACCTCGGGTGGCGGCCGGGGGCGAGCGCGCAGGCCGCCGTCGGGCGGCCCGGTGTCAGTCGCAGCCGCAGCCCGGGGCCGCCGCGGCGGGCAGCGGTGCCGGGACTCCGACGGTCGGCAGTCCCAGCATCACTCCGGCCGGCTCGGCGGTCTCGGCGGCGTTGCGCTTCTCCCAGGCGTCCCCGGCCCCGGTCCGCCGCACGGCGAGCGGTGCGCCCTCGGCGAGCAGGTGGTGCGGGGCCGCGTAGCTGATCTCGACGGTCACCACGTCACCGGGGCGCACGTCCTCGTCCGGCTTGGTGAAGTGGACCAGGCGGTTGTCGGGGGCCCGGCCGGAGAGGCGGTGGGTGGCGCCGTCCTTGCGGCCCTCGCCCTCCGCGACCATGATCTCCAGCGTCCGGCCGACCTGCTTCTTGTTCTCCTCCCAGGAGATCTCCTCCTGAAGGACCGACAGGCGCATGTACCGCTCCTGGACGACCTCCTTGGGGATCTGCCCCTCCATCTCGGCGGCCGGGGTGCCGGGGCGCTTGGAGTACTGGAAGGTGAAGGCGTTGGCGAAGCGCGCCTCGCGGACCGCGTGCATGGTCTGCTCGAAGTCCTCCTCGGTCTCGCCGGGGAAGCCCACGATGATGTCGGTGGAGATGGCGGCGTCCGGCATCGCGGCGCGCACCTTCTCGATGATGCCGAGGAAGCGCTCCTGCCGGTACGAACGCCGCATCGCCTTGAGGATCGTGTCCGAGCCCGACTGCATCGGCATGTGGAGCTGCGGCATCACATTGGGCGTCTCGGCCATCGCCGCGATCACGTCGTCCGTGAAGTCGCGGGGGTGCGGCGAGGTGAACCGGACCCGCTCCAGGCCCTCGATCTGCCCGCAGGCGCGCAGCAGCTTGGAGAACGCCTCGCGGTCACCGATGTCGGAGCCGTACGCGTTCACGTTCTGGCCGAGCAGGGTGATCTCGGAGACGCCCTCGGCGACCAGGGCCTCGATCTCGGCGAGGATGTCGCCGGTGCGGCGGTCCTTCTCCTTGCCGCGCAGCGCCGGGACGATGCAGAAGGTGCAGGTGTTGTTGCAGCCGACGGAGATGGAGACCCACGCCGCGTAGGCGGACTCGCGGCGGGTGGGCAGCGTGGAGGGGAAGGCCTCCAGGGATTCGGCGATCTCGATCTGCGCCTCCTCCTGGATACGGGCGCGCTCCAGCAGCACGGGCAGCTTGCCGATGTTGTGCGTACCGAAGACGACGTCGACCCAGGGGGCGCGCTTCACGATGGTGTCGCGGTCCTTCTGCGCGAGGCAGCCGCCGACGGCGATCTGCATGCCCGGCCGCTTGGTCTTCATCGGGGCGAGCCGGCCGAGGTTGCCGTAGAGCTTGTTGTCGGCGTTCTCCCGCACCGCGCAGGTGTTGAAGACGACCACGTCGGCGTCACCGTCGGAGCCCTCGGCGGCACGTACGTAACCCGCGCCCTCCAGCAGCCCCGAGAGCCGCTCGGAGTCGTGGACGTTCATCTGGCACCCGTAGGTGCGCACCTCGTACGTTTTCAAATCGTCCACTACTCCACCAGCCACGTCGTTGCCGCTCACCCGTCCAGGGTAAGGGCTCCGACCGGGCCCCGATGATGGATACCCCGCCCGGTGACCGCCCGCCGCCGGGAAGCGGCCCTGGTCATCGCCGGAGCGGGCTGGCAGGATCGCCGCCATGCTCCAGGCACTCTCCCGTATCGGCAGGCGACGCGTTCTCCAGTTGTGCACCGCCCTCGCCGTCGTGCTCGGGCTGCTGCTGTGGTGGCTGCTGCCGCTGGGGCAGCCGGCCCCGACCGGAACGCTGACCTTCAGTACCGGTGTGCGCAGCGGGGTCTACCAGCGTTACGGCGAGCGCCTCAAGGGCGACCTGGCCAGGGATCTGCCCGAGGTGTCGATAAGGCTGCAGACCAGTGAGGGATCGCAGCAGAACATCGCCCGGGTGGCGACCGGGAAGGCCGACTTCACCATCGCCACCACCGACGCCCTTGCCACCTACCTGCGCGGCGGCAAGCCCGGCGCGGACCGGCTGCGGGGCTGTGTGCGGCTGTACGACGACTACATCCAGCTGGTCGTGCCCCGCGACTCGGAGGTCCGCAAGGTCTCGGACCTGCGCGGCAAGCGGGTCGGGGTGGGGCAGCGGGGTTCGGGCGTGCGGCTGGTCGCCGACCGGCTGCTGACGGCCGCGGGGCTCGACCCCGAGAAGGACGTGACACCGGTCTCCGCCGGTATCGACACCATGCCGAAGCAACTGGAGAACGACCGCCTCGATGCCTTCTTCTGGTCCGGCGGGCTGCCCACGTCCGCGGTGCAGGAGCTGTCGGCCCGGTTCGCGATCCGGCTGGTGCCGCTGGAGGCCGGGCTGGTCAAGGAGCTCCAGGCGGCGGGCGGGTCCGCCCGCTACTACCGTTCGGCGATGATGCCCGCCGACGCCTACCACAATGCGCAGCAGGACCAGGCGGTGCCGACGGTCGCGGTCGCCAATGTGCTCGTGACCACGGAACGTTCCGATCCGGCGATGACGGAGGCGTTCACCCGGACCGTGATCGACAGCCGGGACCGGATCGGGCGCGAGGTGCACGCGGCCCAGCTGGTGGATCTGCGTACGGCGATCTACACCGATCCGCTGCCGCTGCACGAAGGGGCCAGCCGCTACTACCGCTCGGTCAAGCCCTGATCGCCCTTCTTCCTCTCTTCTTCGTGCCGTTCCGCTCAGCCCTGCGGGCCGTTGCGCGGCACCGAGACCGTGACCCGCAGCCCGTGCGGTTCACGGGCCGCGTAGCTCAGGGAGCCGCCGCCGGCCGCCAGGAGCGCCTGCGAGATGGAGAGCCCGAGGCCGGAGCCCTGGATGTTCTGGTGCTGGGTGCTGCGCCAGAAGCGGTCGCCGATGCGTTCCATCTCCTGCCCGGTGAGGCCGGGCCCGCGGTCGGTGACGACGACCGTGACGTCGTCCCGGCCGGAGGCGACCGTGACGACGACCTCTTCCCCGGCAGGGGTGAACTTCAGGGCGTTGTCGATGATCGCGTCGAGCGCGCTCGACAGCGCGATGGGATCCACCCAGGCCGTTACCGCGGGCGAGCCGTCCGCCCGGAGCCGTACCCCCTTCTCCTCGGCGACCGGCCGCCAGGACGCGACGCGCTCCGCGGTGAGCGCACCGATGTCCGTGAGCTGCAGATCGGCCGCGGCGTGTTCGGCCAGCGCCAGGTCGAGCAGGTCGTCGAGGACCTGGGCGAGGCGCTTGCCCTCCGTGCGCACGGAGGCGATCTCCTCGTTGCCCTCGGGGAGTTCGAGGGCGAGGAGCTCGATCCGCAGCAGCAGAGCGGCGAGCGGGTTGCGCAGCTGGTGCGAGGCGTCGGCGACGAAGGCGCGCTGCTGCTCCAGCACGTCCTCGACGTTGTCGGCCATCTCGTTGAACGACCGGGCCAGGCGCCTGAGTTCCGGTGGCCCGCCGGAAGCCGCGACCCTCGATCGCATGCGTCCGCTGGCGATGTCGTGGGTGGCCGCGTCCAGTGTCCGCACCGGCAGCAGGACCCAGCCGGTGAGGCGGATCGCGGCGCCGACGGCCACCAGCATCGCGACCGCTTCGCCGGCCGCGATCAGCAGCCAGCCGCGGATCGTGCGCGAGCGCATCCCCTCGGTGGGCGAGTCGAGGACCACCACGGCGACGACATCGCCGTCCCGTACGACGGGTGAGGCGACGACGACCCGGCCGTTCTGCCACGGCCAGACCTGCGGCGGATCGTGGCTGCGCCGCCCGAGCAGGGCCTCCTTGAACGCCTCGCGCCCCTCCCCCTCCAGCGGAAGCTGCCAGGCGGCGGGGGCCTTGGCCATGGCGCTGTCGTCGCGGCGGAAGACACCGGCCCGGATGCCGTACACGGACGCGTAGGTGTCGAGCTCATTGCGCAGGGTGCGCCGGCGCTCGTCGTACCCGGCGGCCGGATCGGTCATGAACTGCGCGAGTGCGGCGAAGCGTGCCGTGTCGTCGATGCGGTCGATGACGACGCGCTGCTGCTGGGCGGCGGCCACGCTGACGGCCAGCGGGAAGCCGAGAGCGAGCAGCACGCCCGCCATGAGAACGATGAGCAGGGGAAGCAGCCGGGTGCGCACCTGGGTCGTACGCCTCTACGCGGACGGCGCAACGAGGCGGTAGCCGACTCCGCGCACCGTCTCGATCAGCGCGGGCAGCCGCAGCTTGGAACGCAGGGACGCGACGTGCACTTCGAGCGTGCGCCCCGTGCCCTCCCAGCTCGTGCGCCACACCTCGCTGATGATCTGCTCCCGGCGGAACACCACGCCGGGGCGCTGGGCAAGCAGCGCGAGCAGATCGAACTCCTTGCGGGTGAGCTGGACTTCCGATCCGTCGACGCTGACCCGGCGGGTCGGCAGCTCGATGTGGACATGGCCGAGACGCAACCCGGCGACGGGCATGGGCACGGTGTCCTCGCCCGGTGCGTTGCGCCGGCTGACGGCGTGGATACGGGCGAGGAGTTCGCCGGTGTCGTACGGCTTGACCACGTAGTCGTCGGCGCCGAGGTTGAGGCCGTGGATCCGCGACCGTACGTCCGCGCGCGCGGTCACCATGATCACCGGGGTGGAGGTGCGCTTGCGGATCTTGCCGCACACCTCGTAGCCGTCCTGGTCGGGCAGGCCGAGATCGAGGAGCACGACACCGAACGGCTCCGTGTCGGCGGGCAGCAGCGCCTGCAGGGCCTCCTCGCCGCTGCGCGCGTGCACGACCCGGAAGCCGTGCCGGGCCAGGATCGCGGAAAGGGCGGCGGCGACGTGGTTGTCGTCCTCGACGAGCAGCAGTCTCATGGCCTCCCTCTCCGTTTCTCGGACGGCTTTCCTGGATGGTTTCGACGGGGCGCCTGCCGGCGGGTGTCGGCGGGTGTCGGTGCGGTCTCTCGTACACTCCCCGTCACTTCCCCGTACCGAGGCGTTTCACGTCATGGCGTACCAGGGCATCCACTCCGATGAGAGGCAGATCAGTCAAGGCCCGCCTGCCGCATCCGGCCATCTGTTATCCACCCGGTACGCCGCAGGCGTCACATCTCGCGCACCCTTCACACGGAGTGTCCGGTTGCCGCCGGATCGTTATCCTCAATTTCCGCTCAGATGTAATGACGCTGGTAGCACCGCGTCACTAGGGTCCTTGCCAACCGAGGAGGACGGAGCATGAAGCCGATGAGCGGAGTTTCAGTGACCAAGGGTGCCGGGGACGCCGCGCCTGCGGCGGACGACCTTGTCGTACTGAGCAACGTCAACAAGCACTTCGGCGCGCTGCATGTACTCCAGGACATCGACCTGACGATCGCGCGTGGCGAGGTCGTGGTCGTCATCGGGCCCTCCGGGTCCGGGAAGTCCACGCTGTGCCGCACGATCAACCGCTTGGAGACGATCGACTCGGGCGCGATCTCGATCGACGGGAAGCCGCTGCCCCAGGAGGGCAGGGAGCTGGCCAGGCTGCGTGCCGATGTCGGCATGGTCTTCCAGTCGTTCAATCTCTTCGCGCACAAGACGGTGCTCGAGAACGTGATGCTGGGCCAGATCAAGGTCCGCAGGACGGACAAGAAGGCCGCCGAGGACAAGGCCCGTTCGCTGCTGGACCGGGTGGGTGTGGCGACGCAGGCCGACAAGTACCCCGCCCAGCTCTCCGGCGGTCAGCAGCAGCGCGTGGCCATCGCGCGGGCGCTGGCGATGGACCCGAAGGTGATCCTCTTCGACGAGCCGACATCCGCGCTCGACCCGGAGATGATCAACGAGGTGCTGGAGGTCATGCAGCAGCTCGCCCGGGACGGCATGACGATGGTCGTCGTCACGCACGAGATGGGCTTCGCGCGCTCGGCCGCGAACCGGGTCGTCTTCATGGCGGACGGAAAGATCGTCGAAGAGGCCACGCCCGACCAGTTCTTCAGCAACCCGCGCAGTGACCGGGCCAAGGACTTCCTGTCGAAGATCCTTCACCACTGACGACAACGACCTACGGCATAAGGAAAGTTCACATGAATCTCCGCAAGTCGGCCGCCGTCGCGGCCATCGCCGTCCTCGCCCTGACAGCGACCGCCTGTGGTGGCAAGGAGGGCTCGGCCGGCGACAAGCCGTCCGGCACCAAGCCCGGCGCCTCGGGCGCCCCCGAGCTGCCGAAGTACACCGTCGCATCCGGCGTCGACCTGGACTCGCCGGCCTTCAAGGCGGCGAAGAAGCGCGGCAAGCTGATCATCGGCGCCAAGGCCGACCAGCCCTACCTCGGTTTCGAGGACCAGTCGACGAAGGAGCGGTCCGGCTTCGACATCGAGATCGCCAAGATGATCGCCGCCGACCTGGGCTTCTCGAAGGACCAGATCGAGTGGAAGACCGTGGACTCGGGCATCCGTGAGACCGCGATCTCCAAGGGGCAGGTCGACTACTTCGTCGGTACCTACACCATCAACGACGAGCGCAAGAAGCAGGTCGGCTTCGCCGGCCCGTACTACAAGGCAGGTGCCGACCTGCTCGTGCGCAAGGACGACACGTCCATCACCGGCAAGGACGCCGTGAAGGGCAAGAAGGTCTGCTCCATCGTCGGCTCCACGCCGCTCCAGGAGATCAAGAAGCCCGAGTACGGCGCGGATGTCGTCGAACTGGCCAAGTACTCCGACTGCGTGCAGCAGTTGCTGACCAAGCAGGTCGACGCGGTCACCACCGACGACTCGATCCTGAAGGGTTACGCGGCGCAGAACAACGGCAAGCTCCGCGTCGTCGGCAAGCCGTTCACGGAGGAGCCCTACGGCGTGGGTCTCAACAAGGACGACAAGGTGCTGCGCAACGCCATCAACGACTCGCTGGAGAAGCACGTCAAGGACGGCACGTACCAGAAGATCTACGAGGCGACCCTGGGTCTGTCCGACTCCGAGTACACCGCTCCGCCGGCCGTCGAGCGTTACTGACGCCACCGGTTGACCGAAGTGTCCCGTACGCGCCTCTGCCTCCCCGAGCGCGTACGGGGCACCCCTTCTCCCCTGCCCAGATGCCGCTGCCTGCCGACGCGGAGACCTCATGAATGTACTGCTCGACAATTTTCCAGAGTTTCGCGACGGCTTCATAGGAACCGTGTCGATCACCGCTGTCAGCTCGGTCATCGCGCTGGTCCTCGGTGTCCTCGTCGCCGGGCTCAGGGTCTCGCCGGTGCCGCCGCTGCGGATCTTCGGCACCGCGTGGGTGACGCTGCTGCGCAACACCCCTCTGACTCTCCTCTTCCTGGTCTCCTTCTTCGTCGTGCCGGAGATCTTCTTCCCCGGCATGAGCCCGTTCCTGCTCGGCTCGCTGGCACTCGGCTTCTACACCTCGTCGTTCGTGTGCGAAGCGGTCCGCTCCGGCATCAACACCGTTCCGCTGGGCCAGGCCGAGGCCGCCCGCTCCATCGGCATGACGTTCTCCCAGACGCTGCGGATCGTGGTGCTGCCGCAGGCCACACGGACCGTCATCCCGCCGCTGAGCAGCATCTTCATCGCGCTCACCAAGAACTCGGCGATCGCCGGCGCATTCAGTGTCACGGAGCTGTTCGGCTGGCAGAAGCTCATGAGTGACCGGGGTTACGCCATCGCTCCCGTCTTCATCTGGGTGGCCCTCGGCTATCTGGTCGTCACCTTTGCCATCAGCGGTCTGTTCTGGCTGGTCGAACGTCGTATGGAGGTCGCCCGATGAGTGCCAGCGTTCTCTACGACACACCGGGCCCGAAGGCCGCCGTACGCAACCGGCTCTACGCCGTGGCCGGGTCCCTGGCCATCCTGGCCCTGCTCGTCCTCAGCTTCGTGCGGCTGTCCGACAAGGGGCATCTGGCCCCCGAGATGTGGGACATCTTCAACTACTCCGGCATCCGGCAGAACATCGCCGACGCCGTACTCGCGACCCTGAAGGCCTTCGGCCTGGCCGCGATCGGCTCGCTGATCCTCGGTGTGATCCTCGCGGTGGGCCGTCTCTCGGACCACAAACCGGTCCGCTGGCTGGCCACCGCGTTCATCGAGCTGTTCCGCTCCATCCCGCTGCTGATCACCATCTACGCGATCTGGGTCGGCTTCCTCACCGACTACTCGATGTGGGCGCTGGCGCTCGGCCTGTCGGTCTACAACGGCTGTGTCCAGGCCGAGGTGTTGCGCGCGGGCATCAACTCCGTGCCCAAGGGACAGGGCGAAGCGGCGTACGCCCTCGGTATGGGCAAGACCCAGGTGATGGTCAGCGTGCTGATCCCGCAGGCAGTACGAGCCATGCTGCCGACGATCATCAGCCAGCTCGTGGTCACTCTCAAGGACACCTCTCTGGGCTTCATCATCCTGTACCCGGAGCTGCTTCAGACCGCCCGTCTGATCGCCTCCAACACCCAGGTGAACGGGCAGTACCCCTACGTCTCGACCATCATCGTCATCGGCGCCATCTACATCGGCATGTGCCTCCTGCTCTCGGCACTCGCCACCTGGATCGAGAAGCGCGGACGGCGGGCCAGGTCCGGGGGCGCACCGGGGACCACCGGTACGCCGTCGCCCGCGGTCGACGGCGCGAGCGCCGTCTGACGGCTCGTCGTACGAGGTTCCCGAGGGGCGGTGGCGGATGAGCCACCGCCCCTCGCCGCCTTCCGGTGTCGCTTGACGCGGGCACCGGCAGTAGGTTGCATACGTTCTGTGATCGCGCCCCCTGTCCTCTCCGTCGCCACGCCTCCTCAACCCGCCATCCATCTTTCGATCCGCTCGCTTCTCGCGTCCGCGTCATCCGAACGGATCTCAGGAGCCGCGCCGTGGACCCGGTGATCGTCGTCGGCGCCGGGCCGGTAGGCCTGGCGCTGTCGCTCGCCCTCGCGGCGCAGGGCGTTCCCTCCGTCCTGCTCGACGAGGACCCGGGCAAGGACGAGACGCGCCCCGCACGCACCGTGGTGCTGCGCGAGGACACCGCGGCCCTGGTGGAGCGGCTGGGCTGCAAGGCGCTGCGGCACGAGGGAGTGCGGTGGTCCGGGTGGCGGTCGATGCGGCGCAAGCAGCTGGTGCGTGAGCTGCCGCTCGGCGAGGACTCCGCCGAGGGCGATCCGTTGCCGGCCCCCGTCCATCTGCCGCAGCACGTCCTGACGCGGGAGCTGAGGGACGCGGTGGCCGCGCAGGAGCTGGTGCGGGTGGCCCCGTACAGCCGGATCGACACTCTGGAGCAGGACGCCACCGGCGTCACCGTGCACACCAGGGAGCCGAACGCGACCTGGTGGCGCGGGAGTTACCTGGTGGGCTGCGACGGCGCCAGGTCCACCGTGCGCAAGCTGCTCGACATCCGGTTCCCCGGGCGTACGGCGGTGGAGCGGCACGCCGTCGCGGCGCTGCGTACCGAGCTGCCCTGGCCCGGACAGGCCGTGCTGCACCGGCTGCCGCCGTGGCGCACCGGCGGCGCCGAGGTCACGGCGCGGCCGCTGCCGGACGGCGTCTGGCGGCTGGACTGGCTGCTGCCGCCGCGCGGCGAGCTCGTCACCCCGGACGCGCTGATCACCCGGGTCCGGGACACCCTGGCGGGCTGGTGCGGGGAGACGCCTCCGTACGAGCTGCTGGACACGGGCGTCTACACGCTGCACCACCGGCTCGCCCTGCGCTGGCGGGTGGACCGTGCCTTCCTGGCCGGTGACGCCGCCCATCTGCTGGGCGCACTGGGCACCCAGGGGCTCGACGAGGGGCTGCGGGACGCCGAGAACCTGGCCTGGAAGCTGGCCCAGGACTGGCACCACGGCACCTCCGACGTACTGCTCGACAGCTACCAGGCCGAGCGCCGGGCCGCGGTCGCCGCGCGGCTGCGCGCCGCGGACCAGTCGCTGCCGATACTGCGTGGCGGCGGAGGGCTGCGGACGCTGGTACCGGGGAGCGCACGGGAGCACGATTCGCTGCTCGCCGACGGACATCTGGGCTGTGGCCCCCTCGGTGCGCCCCCCTCCTACTCGCATTCGCCCCTTGCGCCCCCACGCGCCGAGGCGCACACATCTGTCGGTACGCCCCCCGGTGCGCCGGTGGCCGATGTGCGGGTGACGGCCCCCGACGGGACGACCGTACGGCTGCGGGAACGGCTGGGACAGGGGCATCTGCTGGTGGTTCTGGTGGCGCCCGGGACCGGGGTCTGGGACCGGCGTCACTGGATGACCGCAGGTGTCATGCCCCGCCTCGCCGCCGCCGTCGACGCCCTGCCGATGAAGGGCGAGCTGCTGGTGACGGAGAGCTACCCGGGGGCGTCGGCGCACACCGTGCTGCTGGTCAGGCCGGACGGTCATCTCGTGGCGTCGTTCGGCGGGGTGCAGCCCCGGGATCTCTTCGCGGCGGCGGACGCGGTACGTGGTGGGGCGGTGCGCGCGGCTCTTCGTTCCGACCAGACCGCGGGCATCAATTGACCGATGCGGACGCAGATGGTGTACTCCGGAACGTGACCGACACCGATGTGCGCCTGTGGCGGAGGGTCCATATGGACCTCGTCCGCTATGCGGGCTGCGTGTGTCGGCCGTCCTGCTGAATCGCCTTCCCCTGCCCCGCCGTGCGCGCTGCCGTACGGGCGGGCCTCCGCGCGAACCCTCAGGACGGTCCCTGTGTCTGCCCCTTCATCACCCTCTGTACGCATGTCCTCCGCCGCCGATGCCGCTTCCGGCCCGACGGCCGCGGAGCTGCTCGATTTCGTCCGCCGTGTCGCCGCCGACGCCGAGATCGTCGCCTCGCTCCCCCTCGATCCCGAGGGCCGTACCTGGATCCAGCTCGAAGGGCCCGGCGGCAGCGAGGCGTGGCTGATCGGCTGGCCGCCGGGCACCGGTACGGGCTGGCACGACCACGCCGACTCGGTCGGCGCCTTCACCACCGCGGCCGGCACGCTCAAGGAGCTGTCGCTCGCCGCCCGGCTGCCCACCGACGGCTGGAAGACCCTCGAACTCACCGAGGGCATCGACCGTTCCCGCGAGTTGGCCACCGGCCAGGGCAGGGCGTTCGGCCGCCATCACGTCCACGAGGTGCTGAACGAGTCGGACTCCGAGCATGCCGTCTCCGTCCACGCGTACTACCCGCCGCTGCCACGGATCCGGCGCTACAGCCGCAACGGTGCGCTGCTCCGCCTTGAGCAGGTCGAACGGCCGGAGGACTGGCTGTGAGCGACAGCCACGAGGGCGACACGGAGCCGGTCGGGGCTGAGGGCGAGGCTGAGGCTGAGGGTGGGGCTGAGGTCGGGGCCGGGATCGGGATCGATGAGCTGCTGGAACAGGTCCGGGCGGGCTACGTCCGGGTCGGCCCGCAGGAGGCGTCCGCCGCCTCTGCGGACGGCGCACTCCTCGTGGACATCCGCTATGCGGAGCTACGTGAACGGGACGGACTGATTCCGGGAGCGCTGGTCGTCGAGCGCAATGAACTGGAGTGGCGCCTCGACCCGCGAGGAAGCCACCGAGCCCCACAGGCGGTGAGCCACGATCTCCGGATCGTGGTGATCTGCAACGAGGGCTACGCATCGAGCCTCGCCGTCGTATCCCTGCGACAGCTGGGACTGCACCGGGCAACCGACCTGATCGGCGGCTTCCAGGCGTGGCGCGCCGCAGGGCTACCGGTCGTCGAGGTGTGACGGGCGGGGCCCAGGTCTCGGGGTGACGGGTGGAGCCCGGGCCTCGGGGTGACGGGCGGAGCCCGGGCCTCGGGGTGACGGGCGGAGCCCGGGCCTCGGGGTGACGGGCGGAGCCCGGGCCTCGGGGTGACGGGCGGGGCCCAGGTCTCGGGGTGACGGGCGGAGCCCGGGCCTCGGGGTGCGAACCAGGCTCGGGTTTCCCGGCGCAGGGTTGCAAGGCCCGGGGCCTGGGTGTGAATCGGCCGGGCAGCGTGGTGGCGGCCAGTGCGGCGGCGGCGCGGCGGTGCCCACCCGGCACGAACAGGGCGGCACTGCGGTGGGCACCGTGTCGCCGGGCGTAGCGGCTACTGAAGGCGGCCGGCCCGACCGACCCGGCCGATCCGCTGCCGAGGACTGCGGGGACCAGCGGGACGGACTGCGCCGCAGCGGGGCAAAGGGCGGGGGCAGGTCCGTGGCCGAGGGCTGTCCAGGTAGCAGCCGACCTGGTCATGAGGCGGCGTCAGATCACCGACTGCCGGCCCGCGACTGTAGGCAGCGGCGCCGGTGACGAGCGATTCACCGGTCGAGTCACGAACTCCACAGCGACCGCGACGCCCGCCCCGTACCCGCCCCTGCGCAGGCTCTCCACCCCGCAAGGCGTCTCCGCCTCACTCCTCAAGGCATCCCCGGCCCCACCTCACACCCCGCTCCGTGCGCAGATACCTGCTTCTTCCCACCCGCCACCCGCCACCCGCCACCCGCGCACTGGAGCCTGCCGTGTCTCATCCCGTCCGGAGCCGCCCCGTCACGCCGCCCGCGATTCCCCCGAATCCGCCCCGACACACCCGAACGCCACGCTCCGGTGGAGCAATCCCCGTACCCGACGGACATTCGCCTCAACGCCAAGGACCGACGTGACGGAGACCTCGCACCCATGCCGACCCCCGCCCTCACCCTCACCCCCGATCAACTGGACGCCCAGGCCGCTCGCCTCCATGACACCGAGGCGTGGCAGCAGATCGTCACCGGCTGGGAAGCCACGGCCCCCGACCCCGTAACTTCCTCCCCCGCCGCCCCGGAACAGCTGCCGCCCGGCCGTGAGCCGGCCGACTGGCGCGATCTGCTGTCCGTGCCGGTCGATCAGCTCATCGCCGACTCCGTTCGTGCCCTGCCTGCGACCGCGCCGCGCGAACGGCCGCTTCCCGGGCGATTGGGTGCGGTCCTCCCCGACCGGCTCCACTCCTGGCGGCGCATCGGCCAGCCCGAGGTGCGGCCCTCCACGCACCTCGCCTACGCGAGGCAGATCCTGACCGAATGGGGCTGGCAGAACACCCCGTACCGGCTCCGCAACGCACGCGGCGCACGGTGCATCTGCGGTGCCCTCCTCACCGCGCACCGCCTGGGCTACGGCTCCCTCGACACCGTGGACCGGGCCGGCGCCTGGCTCGTCGCCGAACTCCGCTCCCAGGGCTGGACCGGGCTGATCGGGCCCTGGAACCGGTGCCCCGGCCGCACCGCCGCCGACGCGCTCGCCCTGATCGACGCCACCATCACCCGCGCCGCCCTCGCCGGGCAGTGATCGCTCCGCCCTCCCCCGCAGGGGGCCCGACCATGGGCGGCCACACCTCCAACGCTCCCCCGTACCAGTCCGTACGCGCCCGGTCAGAAGGGCTCGTCCAGACCCTCCGTGTCCTCGCCCTCTTCCTCCAGCGCCTGCCGCACGACCCGTAGGGCCATGCCCTCCCCGTACCCCTTGCGCGCGAGCATGCCCGCAAGGCGGCGCAGCCGCTTGTCCCGATCCAGGCCACGGGTGGAGCGCAGTTTTCGCGCGACCAGCTCGCGGGCGGTCGCCTCCTCCTGCTCCGAGTCGAGCTGCCCGACGGCCTCGTCGATCACGGCGGAGTCCACCCCCTTGGTGCGCAGCTCACGGACGAGAGCTCGGCGGGCCAGTCCGCGTCCGTGGTGCCGGGACTCCACCCAGGCGTCCGCGAACGCCGCATCGTCGATCAACCCGACGTCCTCGAAGCGCGAGAGCACTTCTTCGGCCGCCTCTTCCGGGATCTCCCGCTTGCGCAGGACGTCCGCAAGCTGCTTGCGCGTGCGCGGGGTCCCGGTGAGCAGGCGCAGACAGATGTTGCGCGCCTGCTCGACCGGGTCTCGCGGCTCCCCCTTCTCGGCCCTCGACGAGGAAGGGGAGCCGCTGCTCCTGGTGCGGGAACGGGCACGACGGCCTGCTCCCTCGCCGAATCCGGCGTCCGAGCCCGTGTCACGGCCGGGACCGGCCTCGGCCTCGTACGCGCCCTCGGACCCGGCCATGTACTCGGCGGCGTCTCCGCGACCGGGTCCGGCGTGCTGGTCAGTGGCGCTGACCGGCCACTCCGTACGACGCGTCACGGTCTAGCTCTTGGCCGCCGCGGTCTTGGCCGGCTTGGACTTGCCGGCCGGGGCGGGCACCGACTTCGCGCTGTCGGCCGGAGCCACGGCACCGCCTGCCGTGTCCGTACCGGACTCGGCGGCGCTGTCGTCGGGCCTGACTCCGACACCCAGCTTCTCAAGGATCTTCTTCTCGATCTCGTTGGCGAGATCGGGGTTGTCCTTGAGGAAGTTGCGGGCGTTCTCCTTGCCCTGGCCGAGCTGGTCGCCCTCGTA
>NZ_JBEYFB010000021.1:0-137977 GCF_040634135.1 Streptomyces sp. NPDC007164 | reverse complement strand
ACCCCCGCACCCCGCCACCCCGTTGGCAAGAAACACAACAGAACGGACACGACTCCGCAGGCCACGCCAAAGTCAAACCTTTAAATACAAGCTTAAGCAAGAAGTCCGGGTCGGCGGAGGTATCCCGGTGGCGTCCGCGGGTGACAGAACGATCTCAGGCATCGCGGATGCCAGGTCCTGCCAGAGAGGATCGAGTGCTTCGAGGGACCGTGCCTCCCAGCGGCGGAGGCGGGCCTGGCTGATCGGGTAGGCCACAGCCGGCAGTGTGAGCCCGAGACAGATCAACAGGACGGAGAGCGCTGGAGACATCACGCTGAAGACGCATGGTGCTGACACGCGTGGCGAGCACTGCGAGGGGTCGGACAGGAGGTGGAGCTCCAGGCCCTGGGAGAGCAGGACCACAACCTTGTACACGTCGTAGACGAGCGCGATAGCGCAGCCCGCTGCCGCCATCCGCAGACCTATCCGGACGCTGCGTCGGCAACTCGACTTTGACTGACGCATGGCCTGCACCATGAAGTCGGCCATGGCGAAGCCGAGATAGGAGATGAACAGGAGCATGTAGAGCGTGTATGCCTGGGCAGAGTGTTGTGTCATCTGCTCGTACATGAACAGCACAGTCATGCCGAGGTCAGACATGACGAAGAGGACGAGGCGCAGGCGGATTTGCCGCCGCGCCTCTGCGGGGTCCAGGTTGAGCTGGAACGAGACAGCCAGGACCGCACTGGTGGCGGCCAGTGAGGCGCAGTTGCTCAGCAGCCGGGCGACGTGCGGTACGACCACCTCGACGGCAGTCTTGAACGTCGGCGCGTACGAGGCGATGGCCAGGGCGAACGAGCTCGGTGCACCGCGACCCGGTCGTGGTGCGAGAAGCTCGCCGCGATGCAGACCATCCGCGGATTCCGCCAGTCGATCGCCTCGGCACCCAGCACCTCCTTGACCAGGGCCTCGAACTCGTGACGTGCCGAGTCCAGCCACGACAGGTAGGAGACGGCCTGCGACATGACGCCGCTGTCCGAGCCTTTCTTGTACTCGATCACCACGGGGGTGTTGTTCTCGTCGAGCCCGAGCGTGTCGATCCGACCCCGATGCCACGGCCCCGTCGGATACTCCGACGCCAGGAACCGGATACCGAGCATCGACTCCAACCCCGCCTCGACCCGCCGTTGCAGCTCCACCTCCAGCGCCACCGTCGAACCCCGAAGCTCGACATCCCGGCCATCGGCATCCTGCTGGAACAACAACAGCTCGGCCACCAGTGTCCCCTCCCGTGATCGGTACAAGATAAGCAAACGAATCGGCCACAGGGGTATTCCAGAGGAGGAAGGGCCACCTGCCGTGGTCGCAACTTTCCACGACAGCCAGACCGCTATAGACCAGCGCCCGAGCGCGGCCAAGGGGAACCAGATCCCCCTCTGCCCTGCGGCTGCAGCACCTGGACCTGCGCGGCACGGTGATCACGGCCGCGTAATTCGCAGGACCAGCAAGTATCAGACGAAGGCCATCTCCAGGCTCGCCGCCTCTGCCCAGGACGGTGCATCGGTGACATCCACGATCACGTCGGGGCCCCTCAGGGCCTCGGTGAGCCCGTGCCCCATAACGACGTCGACACCCTCGCCTCGCGAGACGGGAGCGACCTCCACACTGTGGTCCCGCAACCTGGCGACCGTCCTGGAACCGATCCGTCCGGTGGCCCCTGCAACAACGACTCTCATCTGGGTCTCTTTCCGTCGGGGGCGATGACCTTGCGGATGTGTCCGTGGCGGCGCCTTCAGCCGCAACACCCAGGGCATCGTTTGGGCCGTTGTTGTGACACCACTCCACGACTGCACGCGCGCATCTCCAAACGTGTCGCAGATCAACATAGTGTCCGGTCAACACTGCCCAAGGGGCGGGAAGATGTGCTCCGCCCGACCACGTGGCGACTTACGGAGGGTCCACAACAGTGTCGAACAACCACGCAGGGCACATGCACACAGCCGGCGACCCGGCGGCATCGGAGAGCTGGATGACTGCGGTGCAGGTGCTGCAGGACGCTGCGCCCCTGACCATCCCCGAGGGTGCTTCGGCGATGACCATCCAGGTCGAGTGGGAGCCGGGCGACCCAGGCACCCCGCCGCACCGCCACTCCGGGCCCGCCTTCGGATATGTGGTCGAGGGCGCGGTCCGCTTCGAGCTGGAGGGCGAGCCCGAGCGGGTGGTGGAGGCGGGCGGCACGTTCTGGGAGCCGGGCGGCGACGTGATCCACTACCAGGACGGCAACGCGCTCGCCGACGCGCGGACCCGGTTCGTGGTGACCATGATGTGCGCACCCGGAAAGCCCATGCTCGAACTCGTCTCCACGGAGGAGCTCGAACAGCGCGCCCACCTCCGCACCGCGCGTCCCACCGGGTGAGTCCGTCGGTACCGGGCCGCCGCATGGGAGGGCGTGCGGCGCGATGAGCTCCACCGACACCGTGTACGCCCTGCTGACCACACTTTTAACGGGCGCTGCCCTCTACGCGGTGCATCACGCGCTCGCGCCGGACGGCCCGGCCTGGCGCGGCCGCGTCGATCACCTTCTGCACGCCGCCACGGCCGGCGATGCCGTGGGGCCGTCACTGCCTCAGACGGCTCAGACACTCTTGTACAGCGTCGCTGCCGTGTGGTTCACGCTCGTACCCGCGTGCCGTCCGGGGGAGTCCCGCCCGGATGCCACCGCACGGCGACTGCCTTCCGCGCTCGGCATGGCAGCGATGGTCTGGATGCTCCGGACCCCGCACGGCACGCATCACGCACCGGCGGTGGCGGCACCGCACTCCGGCTCACCTGTCACCGCCGCACCGGCCGGTGGGGGCTGTGGGACCAGACCGACGAGCCGCCGGGCCTCCGCTGCCGCCCACGACGACCGAGCCGGCTCGGTGCGGACCGGAGCCCTGTAGGGCCCGGGCCGCTACTTTGCGGTGCCCGACGACGACGCGCTTGTTTACATCGGTGTCGCAGACGAACCTCGGCGGCTTCGACGGATACCGGGACTTCGTTCTGTAGACGCTGACCAGGTTGAGAACTTGTGGCCGGCCACCTCCACCGAACCAGAACGCACCGAGACACAGGCACCCCTCACTCTGTTCTCTGACTGGAAACCTGTACCTCCCGAGCATGACCTGCGCGAGATCCTGGACGCGATCTTGTATGTGAACCGTACCGGGGTGCAGTGGCGCTACCTACCGCACGACTTCCCAGGGAAACCGTCTACGGATACTTCTCAAAGTGGGAGAAGAGCGGGGTGTTTGCCCAGCTCAACAGCCTACTGAGGCAACAGGTACGGAGACAGGACAGTCGCGCCGCGGAGCCATCGGCCAGCATCATCGACGCACAGAGCGTCAAGACTTCCACCAGCGTCCTTTCCGCCAGCCAGGGGACGGACGCGGGCAAGAAGACATCCGATGCGGAAGACCTGTCAAGCGGACAGCGCCAGGGGCTTCTCGGGCGGTGTTGGGAAGGCGACGGCTTCGTTGAAGCTGACAGGCTGAGAAAGGCAGTGGTGGAGGCAGCCGATCAGGCGGCTGAAGAGGTTGCGCTGGGCTCTGGTGTGCCGATCCCCGGCCTGCCGGTGACGGCCCTGACCAGGCGACTCCTCCCGCGTCAGGGCCGCTCGGCAGAAGTGGCCCGAGCCCGGTCGGCGAAGGTATGCGGTCACGGCACTGGCTCAAGCGGTGTTGTGCCCAATCGGAGACACCGCTCAGCCGGACGGCGGCCTTGACGGGGTCACCGGTTCGGGTGGGCTGGCCCACCTCGAAATCGTGGCCGGTCAAGCCGCTTTCATCCTCGACGATGCAAGCGATGCGATAGGCCAGTTCCATCACCTCCAACGCCGCCGGACCCGAGTGGTGGTAGGCGACCTCGATGTGGGCTGTGTCCCCGCAGTAGTCGAGCTGCACGCGTCCCGGCGGACCCACCGTCTCAAGGGTCAGGCTGTACGGGAACTCCTCGGACTCGACAGGCCCGACGTCCCGCGAGACCCGCCCCAGGATCCGGTCCCACTCGTCCCGCTGCGCGTCGGTGGGCCGGAGCTGAGGAAGGTCGGCGTCGGGGTCGAAGCCGGTGTTGAGGCGGTCGAGCGTTTCCTGAAGCGTCAGGCCCAGCTGCACCCGTACGAGCATGATGTCGTAGGTCACCGGGTGAATCTACGCAGCCTTCCGGCCTCTCGGCGACCGCATTGATTCAGTCACGGGACCGACGCTCTCGTGGTGATCCGGACGAGACGCTCTGGGACTGGGGTCGCAGGCGCACGGGGAGTGCCTTCAGGTGCCAGTTGACAGGGTTGGTGCCGCGTTGCAGGTGTTTCGGGTCGGTGGCGAGCTGCAGGTCGGGGACACGGTTGAGCAGCGCGGTCAGAGCAACGGCGGTCTCCACCTGGGCAAGGTGCGCGCCCAGGCAGCGGTGTGCGCCGTGCCCGAATCCGAGGTGAGACTCCCTGCTGTGGCGGGTGCGGCTGAGGTCGAGGCGGTCAGGGTCGGTGAAGGCGGCCGAGTCGCGGTTGGCCGCGGAAACGATCGGGAGGACGGCTTCCCCGGTACGTACGGGGGTGCTGCCGACAGTGGTGTCGCAGGTGGCGTAGCGGGGCAGCGCGCGCACGACGGGGCCGCAGTAGCGCATGAGTTCGTTGACGGCGTGCGGCATGAGGGTGGTGTCTTCGCGTAGCAGGGCGAGCTGGTCGGGGTGGGTGAGGAGTGCTTCGGCGCTGTTGGAGATGAGGTTGACGGTGGTGATGTGTCCGGCAACGACGAGGTTGGTGATGAGGGCGACCAATTCGTCGGTGCTCAGCGAGTCGTGGTGACGGGGCGCGAGCAGTTCTGAAATGAGGTCGCTGCCCGGGTGGCCGGCATGGTGGTCGACAAGGGCCTGCGCGTCCTCGACCATACCGGCGAGCGCGGCGCCCAGTTCGTCACCGCAGACCCCGGCGGTCAGAGTGGCGCTCCGTGCCCGCCAGCGGTCCCGGTCGGCTTCGGGTACCGCGATGAGCTCACAGATGACGGTGATGGGCAATGGCCGGGCGAAGTGTTCGATCAGGTCGACGACTCCGTTCTCCGCGTGGCCCGCCAGGCGGTCGAGCAGTTGGTCGGCGATTACCTCGATCCTGGGGCGCAATGCGGCCACGCGGGCCGGGGAGAAAGCGGCGGTGACCAGGCCGCGGAGACGTCGATGGTCGGCGCCGTCCGCGTCGAAGATTCCGGCGCGCAGGTATTTCTCGTGCCCTGAGTACATGCCGCGGGCCTGCCAGGTCTGTTCGGTGCGGTGGGCCACCGGGGCACCGGGGACGGTCGCGGCGTCAATGGTGAAGCGGGGGTCGCTCATGATCGTACGGATGTCGTCATGGCGGGTGGCCACCCACATCGGGTCGACGCCTTGAACGCACCCCCGCACCATCTGTTCCCGTTCGCGGACCGGAGCGTAGGCGGTGAACGGATCGCGGGCCAGCTCCTGATCGGCCAGGTCCAGGAGTTGTCCGTCGGTCTCGGTCGTGTCGTGTTCCTGCGCAGTCACTTTGGAGCCTCCAAGGCAGGCGATCGCTCAGTGAGAGCATCATGTGCAGGAATTCCCCCCGGTATCCCTCTATCAGCGTCAATCCCTCCGAATGAAGGTAATTTCCGCGTGTGCGCCGTCATCGGCGCCATCGAAGCCGAAGGAACAATCAGAAGGAACAAAGAGATCAAGCAGACTCTCAAGGCCCGGCACCGGTCGACTTCCGGTCGCGGTCAGATCGTCGGGAGCGCCCTGTCGAGGGTTCCGTCGAAGCCGCCGAACAGGGTACGGGTGGCCACGGTCGGGCAGGCGTCGCTCATGCCGCACTGCCTTCCACGTCCGTCAGCGGGGCCTCGGCGTCCGCGGAGGAAAGCGGGATCGGTGTGAACATGGGCGGCTCCTGGTCCGGTGTCAGCGCGGTCGGACCGTACAGCCAGTCGATGAATGAGTAGTCGTAGGTGTCGCGGGCGCGCAGCAGTGCGTTGCGTTGCTCGCGGTGGACGCCGTCGAGGTGCCACAACTCGCCCCGCTTGCGGTAGGTGCTCAGCACACGGCGGCAGTGCTCCGGGCGGACCGCCTGGTAGGCGGCGAGTGCGGTGCCCCAGTCGGCCGTGCCGTCGGCGGCCCGGTTGCGGGCGATGTGCTCGCCCAGCACCCAGCCGTCCTCGATCGCCATGATCGCGCCCTGAGCGATGTACTGCAGTGGCGGATGGGCGGAGTCGCCGAGCAGAGCCGTCCGGCCGTGGACCCAGTTCATGATCGGGTCGCGGTCGAACATCCGCCACCACTTGTCCCGCCACATGAACGGCATGAGCATCTCGCCGTCGCGCAGGCCGTACTGCACGAAGTGGCAGGCGGGCCCGACGTACACCGCGACCTTGCTGAGGTCGACGGACTCCACATGCGACAGCCCGGCGGACACGGTGCCGCGGTAGGCGACGTACGCCGACGAGACGGGCTCGTCGTCGACGAGCAGCTTGCGGGCGGGGGAGTGCAGTCCGTCGGCCGCGATCACAACGCCGGCCTCGTGGGTCTCGCCGGAGGCTGGGGTCACGCGGGCGCCGCCGTCGGTGTTCTGGTACGAGGTCACCTGCGCATCGGTGATCAGCTCGACGCCGACGCGCTCGCAGGCGCGCAGGAGCAGCCCGTGCAGGTCGCTGCGGTGGATGACCAGGTACGGGTGTCCGTAGCGTTTTCCAGGTCCCGCAGGCCGAGCCGGGTCGGCTCGGTGTTGTCGACGGCATCGCGCATGACCATGGAGTCCGGGACGACGCCGAGCCGCTCGGCTTCCTTGAGCAGGCCGTAGTCGTCGAGAATCCGGGTGCAGTTGGGGGCGAGCTGGATGCCGGCCGACCTCGCCCGTCGCGGATCTCGTCCACCAGCGCGGTCAGGAAGCCGTCCGGAAGGTCGGCGAAGGTGGTGCCGGTACTGAGGTCGGTCGCATGGACGCATACCTCGCGGGCGCGCATCCACGGCAGCTCGTCGGCCGACAGGGCCGGGCCCTTGGCGATCCCGGCGGCGCGCTCCTCGGCGGAGGCGTACATCGGCCTCGGCTGTCCGGTGGCCGCCCAGTGCACGAGCTTGCACAGTGCGTCGGCGTTCGCGGCGACGTGCGCGGCGAGGTGCGCGGCGAGGTGCTTCCGGGACCATCCGGGAAGCATGCTGTCGCCCGAGAAGCCGCCCTCGTCCAGGTGCGCGACGGCGGCGAGCACCAGCTTCGTTCCGGTGCGGGCCCATGCACGCGCGTCGGTGAAGGTCTGTGTGGCTTCGGTCATGCCTCGACCACCTTGTTCGTGCAGGTGCCCAGACCGGAGATCTCGGTGACCACGGTGTTGCCGGGGAACAGGAAGGCCTTCGGGTCGCGGGCGTTGCCCACGACGGCCGGGGTGCCGGTGGCGATGATGTCGCCGGGGCGCAGTGTGATGGCGCCAAGTGCCGGGAGGCGGAAGCCACGGGACAACAGCGCACACACACGCCAAGTCCCGCTGCGCACACCGTAGTCCGTGTGGAACCCGCAGGAACAGACATGCGGACCGCGGCTCGACTACCCTGTTGCTCGCTCGAACCGGCACGGGCCTCGGCGAGGGCGCCGGGCCTCGCAGCGGGGATCCATGGGTTCCGACCGGTACGAGCGGATGGCGCGGCGTGGGCACGATCAGCGAGGGGTGACAGTCGGCATGTCCCAACCGGACCACCGTCCACATGCTGTGGCAGACGCCGTTGGGGAACCGGAATGGCCGACCACTCCGCCACCGCCCCGCCCACTGGGGCCCGGCGATCCCGCCGAGACCGGCCCGTACCGGATCGAGGCGGTACTGGGCGCTGGTGGAATGGGCCGGGTCTACCTGCACGTACTCCGGCCGGCAGCGCCGTGGCAGTCAAGCTCGTGCACCGTGAATACGCGAGTGACCATGGCTTCCGCAAGCGGTTCGAGCAGGAAGTGGCCGCGTGCCCGGCGGGTTCAGGGTCTGTCCACGGTGCCGGTGGTCGACGCGGATCTGCAGGCTGACGAACCGCGGCTGGCCACGGCCCACGTGCCCGGGCCCGCCTTGCATGATGCGGTGGCCGGACACGGGCCGCTGCCGGCCACCGCGGCACTGGCGCTGACGGCCCGGGTGGCCGAAGCCCTGCAGTCCATCCACGCCGCCGGAGTGATCCACCGTGACCTCAAGCCTTCCAACATCCTCCTCACGTCCGACGGCCCGAAGGTCATCGACTTCGGCATAGCCCGAGCCGCGGATGTCACGTCCGTGACCAGCACCGGAATGCTGGCCGGGACCCCCGGATACATGGCACCCGAATACATCAGGGGACAGACCGTCACCGAAGCCGGCGACGTCTTTGCCCTCGGGGCCATCGCCGCGTTCGCCGCCACCGCACGACCTGCCTTCGGCGGCACGGGTCACAGTGTGCTGTACCGCATCCTGGAACAGGACCCCGACCTCGACGGCTGCCCCGAACCCGTCCGGACCATCGCCGCACGGTGCCTGGAAAAGGATCCGCAGCACCGGCCCACCCTCGATGAGGTCATACGCCGCTGCCGCTCGGCCTCGGCGCCGCAACGTACGGGCGACGCGGGGCACACCGTCCCATCTCCGCCGAGGGCCCGGACCGTCGTCGACCCCGTACCGGACTTCCACAACGCCGTCACCTCCTCTGCCCCGCCCGCGACCCCTCCGGGGCAGGGCGCGGGAGCCGGGCCCGGCGCCCCGGCGCGTCCGCCGGCTTCAGACAGCCGGCCCGAGCCCGACACCCCGCTCACTCCCGAAGCCGCCGCAGCGCACCTGCCTGTCGGCGTAGTACTCAGCGGAGTGGGGGTACTCGTCCTGATCACCGTGCTCATCGCCATCCTGCTTGTGGCATTCAGCCCCGACGGACGGCTCATCGCAACCGCCACCTTCGCTGGTGCCGTACGACTGTGGAAGGCCCCACGTCCCTGACCGGATCGAGCAGCGAGTCCGGTCACCTCTCTTGATACCCGTGGGGATTCCGCTGATACCCGTGGGGATTCCGCTCCGCGACTCGTACGCACCGGCGCCCCGGAACGCGGCTACCAACCCGTCCAGAGGAGGTGGTTGACCACCAGGGCCACCCCTGCCTGCGCCGCCAGCCAACCACGCCGGCCCCGTGCGGGCAGGAGTGCGGCGGCGGGCAGCAGCCAGAGGATGAACGGCTGCCAGATCCGTTCCGTCTCCGCCTTGCTCATCCCGGACAGGTCGGCGGCCAGCAAGGCGAGGAGGGCGACGAGCACCAGCATGATCAGCCGGTCCGGGGCGGTGGCAGCCCTGGAACGCAGGGCGCTCGGCGCACCCGCCGCGACACGGCGCACGCCCGCGAGCGTCGCCGGCCCGGCGGCGACCGCGGTGCAGGCGAGATTGGCCCAGACCCAGTAGGAGTACGGCCGGACTCCACCCGCGCCCTGGTAGTAGCGCTCCACGAGCAGGTGGTACGCCTCCCACCAGTTGAACCCCGCCAGTGTGAAGGCCGCCGGCACCACCAGAGCCCCCAGCACGAAGAGGGGGAGCGGCCGGACGGTGCGGGTCAGCGCGAGGACGGCGACGAACAGGAGCGCGATGAGCGGCAGACCGTAACTCAGGTAGCAGAGCAGGCCGTACAACAGCCCCGCACCCAGCGCGGCGGCTGCGGGGCTGCGGGCCGTGCGGGTCGCGGCCGACGCCAGCAGAGCGACGGACCAGGCGGCCACCGCGGTGAAGTAGCCGTCGGCCGACGTACCCGCCCAGACCGCGACCGGTGCGAGGACGACGAACGGTGCGGCGCGGCGGGCGATGCGCTCGTCCGTCAGGGCCCGGAGCGTGATCAGGGCGGCCACCACCGCGGAGGCCGCGGTCCCGATGCACCAGACCCCGGCCCAGGAACCGCCGCCGAGTCCGATGCGGTCCAGCAGGACGAAGGTGAGCGTGGCGCCCGGCGGGTGTCCGGCGACATGGGTGGGCCAGTTGTCCGGCGGTCCGATCAGGATGTGGTCGTTGAAGGTGCGCAGAGCGGCGCCGATGTCGTCGAAACGGCCGACGGCCGACAGGTATTCGTGCTTCGTGGTGAGGCGCTCGGCGATGCCGGGCCCCCAGCCGTCGATCAGCGCGAGCGAGAAGACCCAGGCGAGCGAGGCGGCACAGCAGCCGAGCAGCAGCGTCCGCCAGCGCAACCGGACGGCCAGGAGCGGACCGTGGGAGATGACGGCGGCGGCGACGGCGGGCGCGGCCACCGTGCCGATCCCCCCATGCGGGTCCCAGGACGCGAGCAGCGGCGGCCAGTGGACGAAGAGGGAGTGGTCGGTGCTCTCGACGGCCCGGCCGACGAGCACGGCGGCGGCGACCAGCACGACGCCCACGCCGACGGCGGCGAGATCGCGGCGGCGCCCGGAGCGCTTTTCGGGCATCGGCTCGGTGATGTGCTCGGTGCGGTCCTCGGTCTTCACGCAGGCACCGTACGCACGGCGGGGCCCCGGAAACGGGTGCCGGTGGGGCGCGTCACCGAACCGTCAGATTCCCGGACACCCCGACGGGCCGGCCAGGAGGGCGGGGCGGGTGCCGGGCCCGTACGTTCCCAGGGGTGACGTCACCGTTTCGTCAGGAGTCGCAGCCCTCCCGCCCCGGCACCCCGGGCATAGCGTCGGAACATGGGTGACAGCCGTCGGAACAGTCCGACACCTCACGCTTCCCTTTCCCGGCTCTCCTCCGGCCGTGCCGCGATGCTCCTCGAACGGCTCCCCTCGGCGCCAGGGTTCTGGCGCAGCCCGGTGCGGGGGGTCGGCTTCACCGCGGTCCTCGGACTCGTCCTGCTCGCCGGGATCACACTGCTCTTCGTGACGGGCCTGCTGTCGTACGCCGCCTACAACCCGGACCTGAATCCGGTCAACGACAAGACGCCCGACAAGGGGCTGCTGGGTTTCTACCTCTTCGCCTGGCCGACCGGGCCGCACTGGCTGTACCGGCTGACGCAAGGGCTGCACGTCACTGTGGGGATCGTCCTGGTCCCCGTACTGCTGGCGAAGCTCTGGTCCGTGGTGCCGAAGCTCTTCGCGCTGCCGCCGGTCCGCTCCGTCGGGCACGCGCTGGAGCGGATCTCGCTGTTGCTGCTGGTGGGCGGGGCCCTGTTCGAGTTCCTCACCGGGCTGCTCAACATCCAGCTGGAGTACCTGTTTCCGGGCTCCTTCTACCCGCTGCACTTCTACGGGGCATGGGTGTTCTTCGCCGCGTTCCTCGCCCACACGGGGCTCCGGGTGCCGCAGGCCGTACGGGTGCTGCGGTCGGGCGGACTGAGCGGGAAGGTGCGCGACGATCCGCTGGAGTCCCCCGATCCCGCCGGGCCGACCATCTCCCGGCGTGGCGCGCTGGCCATGGTGGGCGCGGGCTCCCTGCTCCTGCTGATCACATCGGGCGGACGGAGCTTCGACGGACCGGCGAGGCTGCTGGCCCTGCTCACCCCGCACGGCGCCGCCGAACCCGGATCGGGACCCAACGGCTTCCAGATCAACAAGACGGCCGCCGCGGTCGGCATCACCACGGCCGAAACGGGGGAGGGCTGGTGGCTCACCGTCAGCGGCCCGGCCGGGAACCTCCGGTTCACCCGGAAGCAGCTGCTGGCCATGGACCAGTACAGCGCGGCGCTGCCGATCGCCTGCGTGGAGGGCTGGTCCACCTCGGACCAGTGGTGGCGCGGCGTACGACTGACCGATCTGGCGGCGCTCGCCGGATATCCGGACCGGCCACCGGGCGTACTGGTGGAATCGGTCCAGCGCAGCGGTCCGTTCCGCCGGGCGGCACTCCGCGACAACCAGGTGCGCGACCCGCGCTCGCTGCTGGCCCTGCGGGTCAACGGCGAGGACCTGTCACCCGACCACGGATATCCGGCGCGGATCATCGTCCCGGCCGCACCCGGCGTACTCAACACCAAATGGGTGGGCCGGCTGACCTTTGGAGAGCTGTGAACAGAGCGAACCCCCGTACCCTTGCGCGGCGTTGGTACGGCGAGGGGCCGCTGCACCTCGTCCTGATGGCAGCCTCCTTCGCCCTCGCGGGATACGCGGGGGTGCGGCTGCTGGCGGGGGACACGTTCGGTGTCGTCGTGTGGTTCGTGGGCGCGGCCCTCGTCCACGACCTGGTGCTGGTTCCGCTCTACGCGTCGGCGGACCTGTTGCTGCGCCGGGGTCCCGGCCGGTGTTCCGGCTCGGTGAACCACGTCCGGGTTCCGGCCTTCCTCTCCGGACTGCTGCTGCTCATGTGGTTCCCGCTGATCACCCGGCAGGCCGAGCGCTACGAGCCGTACAGCGGGCTGTCCCCCGATGTGTTCCTGGGGAACTGGCTGCTGATCACGGCCGTGCTGTTCCTGGGTTCCGGGCTCTTGCTGGTGTTCCGGACGGTCCGGCTGCGCCGCAGCGAGACGAAGGAGCGGCCGCCCGCCTCCCACTGATCGACGGGGTGCAGCCCCTCGGGGCGGGCGTGCCTCAGCAGCGCGGGGGTGCCGAGCCGGGCCCACGGGAACGGGTTGGCCGAGGCCGGACCGGAGCCGGTGGGGCGACCGTCGTCCAACTGGACCCGGACCCGCTCGTCGACGTCCTGCGGCGCGGTCTCGGCGATGAGGAGGCCGCCCGGGGCGAGCAGCTGCGCCGTGCGGTGCAGAAGGTGCCGCGGGTCGCCGCCGATGCCGACGTTGCCGTCGACCAGCAGGACGGTGCCCCAACGCCCTTCGCCCGGGAGCGGTTCGAAGACGGAGCGGCGCAGGGCGGAACCTCCGAGCCGCAGTGTGCGGTCGACCGCGGCCTCGCTGACGTCGATGCCGAGCGCCCGGTGGCCGCGCGCCGCCAGCGCGGCGACCAGCCGCCCGGGCCCGCACCCGATGTCCAGGACGGGGCCTTCGCAGCGGCTCAGCGCCGACAGGTCCGCGGCGTCCGCGACGGCGCACCACCGTTCCACGTCCAGCGGCAGCAGCCAGCCGTCGGTACGACGGAGGAAGAGCGGCCCGTGCCCGTTGCGCAGGGCGTTGGCGTACGGGTCGGTGCCCCACGACGCGACCTCCGAAAGCGGGGCGCTCAGCACGCCCCGGTCCGGACCCGTGCGGCTCATCGGACCGCCCCCCGGGTCAGCCGGGCGAGTTCGGCGGCGAAGGCCCCGTGCGGTGCGAGGGCCGCGACGTCCACGGCGTCGGCCGCCGTGTCCACGTCCCGCAACCGGGGAAGATCGCGCACGGTCAGTCCGGCGTCGACCAGCCGGCGCCGCTGCACGGCACCCGTCTCGGGCACGGACATCGGCACACCGCGCAGCAGCCCGGGATCCGGCGCCGCCAGGCCCAGCGCCCAGAAACCGCCGTCCTCGGCGGGACCGAACCAGGCGTCACAGCGCTCCCAGCCCCCGGGAAAGAGCGCGGGGGCCAGATCGGCGGCCGTGATCTGCGGGGTGTCCATTCCGATCAGGAGCGTCGGCCCCGTACAGGCGCCGAACGCGGCGGCGAGCCGCTCGTCGAGACCTCCCGGGCCCTGCGCCACCACCTCGATGCCGGGCGGCAGCCACGGTCCGGGCGACCCGTCCAGGACGACCGCGCGCCGTGCGGCGGGCAGCGCGGCGACCGTACGCAGGGTGTCGCCGAGCGCCGCCTCGGCGAGCCGCGCGGCCTCGTCGGGGGTGAAGGGCGGGGTGAGCCGGGTCTTGACCCGGCCGGGCAGCGGCTCCTTCGCGATGACCAGCAGTGTCGTCACCCCGGTCGGAGCCGCGCGTGGCGGGTCGGGCGTGGCCGGGCTCACCGGGAGACCCCCGCCCGGACCCGAGGCTCGCCCAGCACGGCCCGCATGTCGCGCACCGCGTGCCAGGTGCCCAGCCAGGTGCCGGTGACCTTCGACTTCCCCGTACGCGCGAGATAGGGCACATCCGTCTCGGTGACCCGCAGTCCCGCGTCGGCCGCCCGCACCACCATCTGGAGCGGGTACCCGCTGCGCCGGTCGGTGAGATCGAGCGCCAGCAGATCGGCCCGGCGCGCGGCCCGCATCGGCCCGAGGTCGTGCAGCCGCAGCCCGGTGCGGCGGCGCACCATGCGGGCCAGCGCCGCATTGCCCGCCCGCGCATGCAGCGGCCAGGCGCCACGCCCCTCGGGGCGGCGGCGGCCGAGCACCAGATCGCTCTCGCCGTCGGCGACCCGGCGGACGAAGCCGGTCAGCAGCCCGGGATCCAGGGAGCCGTCGCAGTCGCAGAAGCAGACGAACTCCGCCTCGGCGGCGAGCAGTCCGGCGTGGCAGGCGGCCCCGAAGCCGCGCCGCGGTTCCTGCACCACCACCGCGCCGAGCGTGCGGGCCAGCTCCGCCGAGCCGTCGGTCGAGCCGTTGTCCACGACGATCGCCCGCCAGCCACGAGGGACCGAGGCCAGCACCCCGGGCAGTGCGGCGGCCTCGTCCAGGCACGGCAGGACGACGTCGGCGCGGGGGCCGGAAGTATGGGAGGGAAGGTTCACCTGGATCACCCTACGGAGCGAAAACCGACAATTCGGGTTCCGGATTCTTACGAAATATGGACGTCGTCGGGCGGCGGCACCGGGCCGTCCCCGGTCCGCCGAGGGCAGGTGCCAGGGTGATGACATGCAAACGACGGACACACCGCCGCCCGTCCCCGCCGACGGGGAGCCTCCGGCGCGCCCCGGTCGGCAGGCCTGCCCGGACCCCGGTGCGGGCCACCCCGAAGCCCCCGCCCGCGGCCGCGTACTCGTGGTGGACGACGATCCCACCGTCGCGGAGGTGGTCACCGAATACCTGACCAGGGCCGGGTACGAGGTGGCCCGGGCGGCGGACGGCCCGGCCGCGCTGGAGCAGTACACCGCCCGCCGCCCCGACCTGGCCGTCCTGGACCTGATGCTGCCCGGCATGGACGGATTCGAGGTCTGCCGCCGCATGCGGGCGCACGGACCGGTACCGGTCATCATGCTGGCCGCGCGCGGCGACGAGGACGACCGCATCCTGGGTCTGGAGACCGGGGCGGACGACTATGTGACCAAGCCGTTCAGCCCACGCGAACTCGTCCTGCGCGTCGACTCCGTACTCCGCCGCGCGACGGCCGCCGCCTCCTCCGGCCGCTCGGAACTGCTCGCAGGCGCCGGTCTCGTCCTGGACCCCGCGGCCAGACGCGCGACGTGGGAGGGCCGGGTGCTGGCCCTCACCCTGCGGGAGTTCGACCTGCTCGCCTTCCTGCTGCGCCGTCCGGGCCGGGTGTTCACCCGCGAGGAGCTGATGCGCGAGGTCTGGGGCTGGGACTTCGGCGACCTGTCGACCGTGACCGTCCACGTCCGCCGGCTGCGTGGGAAGGTCGAGGCCGATCCGGCCCGCCCGGAGCTGATCCGTACAGTGTGGGGCGTCGGCTACCGCCTGGACCTGCCCATGGCACGGGGCTCCGGCACCGCCGCCTCCACGACCGCCACGGATTCCGGCTCAGGTTCTGGTTCTGGTTCCTGCTCCGGCTCCGGCTCCGATTCCGGCTCTGGTTCCGGCTCCGGCTCAGGCTCAGGTTCTGGTTCCGATTCCGGCTTCGGAGCGCCGTCATGACCGACATCCTCCTCATCGCACTCTTCGCGTTCCTGGGCGCCGCCGCCGCCGGGCTGCTCGGTGCACTCGTGCTGCGGCTCTCCCGGCACCGTTCGCTCGTCGTCTCCCTGAGCGTCGTGGCCGCCGTGGCCGTCACCGCGATGCTCGCCGGGACGCTGGCCGTCGCCTGGGCGATGTTCCTGTCACCGCACGACCTGACGGTGGTCACCACCGTCGTCGCCATGGCCGCCGTCGTCTCGCTGGTCACCGCGATGCTGCTGGGCCGCTGGGTGGCGGCGAGGAGCCGCGATCTGACGCTCGCCGCCCGCTCCTTCGGCGACGGCGGCACCTTCGCCGCCCCGGAGGCCCCGGCCACCGCCGAACTCGCCGCGCTCACCCGCGAACTGGCCGCCACCAGTGTCAAGCTCGACGCCTCGCGCGCGCGGGAGCGTGCCCTCGAAACCTCGCGGCGGGAGCTCGTCGCCTGGATCTCGCACGACCTGCGCACCCCGCTCGCCGGTCTGCGCGCCATGTCCGAGGCAGTGGAGGACGGCATGGCCGTCGACTCGGGGCGCTATCTGCGGCAGATACGCACCGAGGTGGAGCGGATGAACGACATGGTCGGGGACCTCTTCGAGCTCTCCCGCATCCACGCCGGCTCGCTCACCCTGAGCCCCACCCGGATCTCCGCCCACGACCTGGTGGGCGACGCGCTCGCCGGTGCGGACCCGCTGGCCCGCGAGCACGGCGTGCGGCTGGTCGGTGACCGGGTCGAGGCGGTGCCCGTCGAGGTCGACGGCAAGGAGATGAGCCGGGTCCTGGGCAACCTCCTGATCAACGCGATCCGCCGCACTCCGGCCGACGGCACCGTCGCGGTGGCCGCGCACCGCACGGGCGGCGGTGTGGTCCTCTCGGTGACGGACGGCTGCGGCGGCATCCCGGAGGAGGACCTGCCCAGGGTCTTCGACACCGGCTGGCGCGGCAGCCACGCCCGTACGCCCCCGGCAGGTGCGGGGCTCGGACTGGCCATCGTGCGAGGAATCGTCGAGGCACACGCCGGCCGGGCTGAGGTCCGCAACGTCACCGGCGGCTGCTGCTTCGAGGTGACGCTGCCGCCGGCCTGAGCTCCGCACCCCGTCGGGTGGCCGCCCCGCCCGGCCGCAAGTCACCCGACGGGCCGTCAGGCGGACGGGCCCGCGGCCGCCTCCCGCAGCGGTGCCGTGGCGAACCGGGCCATTCCCTCGGCGAAACCCACTTCCGGCCTCCAGCCCAGTTCGTCGCGCAGCCGCCGTGAGTCCGCTGTGACATGGCGTACGTCCCCGAGCCGGTACTCACCGGTGACCACCGGCGCCGGACCGCCGTGGGCCGAGGCCAGGGCCGTCGCCATCTGGCCGATGGTGTGCGGCTGTCCGCTCCCGGTGTTGTACGCGGTGAAGCTGCCCGGACGGCGTCCGGCGACCGCTTCCAGCGCCACCGCGTTCGCGGCCGCCACGTCCCGTACATGGATGAAGTCCCGGCGCTGGCCGCCGTCCTCGAAGACCCGGGGCGCTTCCCCCCGGGCCAGCGCCGAACGGAAGAAGGAGGCGACACCGGCGTACGGGGTGTCGCGTGGCATCCCGGGGCCGTACACGTTGTGGTAGCGCAGCGACACTGCACTTCCGCCCGACGCGCGGGCCCAGGCCGCGGCGAGGTGTTCCTGGGCGAGCTTGGTCGCCGCGTACACATTGCGCGGGTCGGCCGGCGCGTCCTCCGTGACCAGCCCGGACTCCAACTCGGCACCGCAGTGGGGACAGTGCGGTTCGAAGCGGCCCGCCGCCAGATCGGCCTCCGCCCGAGGGCCCGGCCGGACCCCGCCATGACGGGGACAGGAGTAGCGGCCCTCCCCGTACACCACCATCGACCCGGCGAGCACCAGGCACCGTACTCTCGCCGAGGCCATCGCGGCGAGCAGTACGGCCGTTCCCAGGTCGTTGCAGCCGACATACTCCGGGGCGTCGGCGAAGTCCTTCCCGAGGCCGACCATCGCCGCCTGGTGGCACACCACGTCGATGCCCCGGAGCGCACGGTCCACGGCCTCGCGGTCACGTACGTCCGCGATGATCACCTGCCTGCCGTTGCCGTTGTCGCTGTCGCTGTAGGCGTCGGAGGGTGGGGCTGCTGTGCCGCCGTGCGCCGAGGGGAGCAGGGCGTCGAGCACCACCGCCTCGTGCCCGGCCGACGCGAGCGTCCGCACGATTTCCGACCCGATGAACCCGGCGCCGCCGGTGACCAGTACACGCATACGCCCAAGCTAGGCCCCCCGGAGCCGAGTCGTGCGCCTCTGTTTCGGCACGTCACGGGACCGTAAGCGTTGTCCGGGTGAAGGATGCGCGCTCTGCTCACATGCTCCGGCCGTGGCGTTCCGCAACGGTGGCGAGGGGCTGGGCGGGCCGGCTCACGGGTCGGCCGGCTCACGGGTCGGCCGGGCCCGCCATGCCACGCCTGCTGTCGCTCATGCCGCGATCGTACGTTGCGTTAGTTCCACTAACAATCTATCTTCTCCGGGGACATGAACGTTAGTGACACAAACGATTCAGGTGTGAGGTGCTGTCGCCCCGGCGCCTGGACACACCGGACGAAGCCCCTTGGAGTTGGGATCACGATCAAGCCGTTCCGCATCGACATCCCCCAGGCCGACCTCGACGACCTGAACGACCGGCTCGCCCGCACCCGTTGGCCCAACGAGGTCGCCGATGCCGGATGGGACTACGGCTTCCCGCTGGCACGGCTCAGGGAACTGGCCGAGTACTGGCGCGGCGGCTACGACTGGCGCGAGCACGAGGCGAGGCTCAATGAACTCCCGCACTTCACGACCGGGATCGACGGTCAGAACATCCACTTCATTCACGTCCGGTCGTCGCAGCCGGACGCGCCCGCGCTGATCCTCACCCACGGCTGGCCCGGTTCGTTCCTGGAGTTCCTCGATGTGATCGAGCCGCTGTCACGCGACTTCCACCTGGTGATTCCGTCCATCCCGGGCTACGGCTTCTCGGGGCCGACCCATGAACGCGGCTGGGACATGGTCCGGGTCGCCCGGGCCTGGGCCGAGCTGATGCACCGTCTGGGGTACGAGCGCTACGGGGCGCAGGGCGGCGACTTCGGCGCGGGCATATCGACGGCCCTGGGCGCGGTGGCACCAGAACAGGTCATGGGGGTACACGTCAACTACCTGCCCACGCGGCCCGATCCGGACGCCGGCATCGAACTGTCCGAGACCGACGAAGCTCGGCTGGAAAGGGTCCGGCAACTGATGGCGAACCGTCCGCCGTACCAGGCACTCCAGGCCACCACCCCGCAGACCATCGGCTACGCCCTGACCGACTCGCCGGTCGGCCAACTGGCCTGGATCGCCGAGCGCTTCGCACACTGGACGGACCCCCGCTCGCAGATCAGCGACGAGCGGATGCTCACCGACGTCTCGTTGTACTGGCTGACGGCCACCGCGGCCTCCTCGGCACGGCTGCACCGAGAGGCGCCGCGTCGGACCGAACCCTGCACGGTGCCGCTCGGCGTGGCGGTGTTCGCGCACGACATCACGCAGTCGGTGCGGCCGCTGGCCGAGCGGCTCTACGACATCAGGCGTTGGTCGGAGTTCGAACGCGGCGGCCACTTCGCCGCGATGGAGGTCCCGGAGCTGCTCGCCGAGGACATCCGGGACTTCTTTCTCATCGATATCAAGGGCGACCACCGGCCTGCCACCACTTCGGGTTCATCCAGCACCGGCCCCACCGGCTTGACCGGTCCCACCACCCCTACCGGTCCCACCACCCCTACCGGTCCCACCACCTCTACCGGCCCCACCGGCGCCCGCCGATGACCACACCACGCCCGCTGGAGCCACCACGGCAATGACGCGGCCATGGCCCATGGAGCTGCCGCTCCTTCGCCCGACACGCACGCGCAGTATCAGTACATGCCCGTTCGGCGCCCTTGCGCGAGCGCCCTCGCACTGCACCGGCGGCTCACCGCATCACGCCTGCTCACCCTGCACGGCGCCCGCATCCACGCCGTGCATCCGCGCTACGGCGACACCTGCGCCAACGACGCCGTCGACGCCTGCTTCCTCAGCGGCCGGCTGCCCTCCCGCGACCTCACCTGCCGACGGTGAGGTCGGGCGGGCGGCGCGGACATTCAACGTGCCGAACCGCCGGGCCCGCCGAACCACGCCCGGGTTTCCGGCTGGTTGGGCCGGACTAGGGCGAGGATCGCGGGCACCAGCCACGCGATCCCGAGGATGGGCATCACCTGGAAGAACACCACGGTGAAGGGCAGGGCCGTCCAGCCGTAGGCGAAGGCCGAGGTCCGCAGGACGGGGTTGCGGGTGGGGAACTTCACGGCGGTGATGACGCCCCAGGCCGCGATGGCCAGCACCAGGATCCCGGCGAAGACGATCTGCCCCGAATGGGCCTCGCCCGCCGTCCGGCCCCACGGATTCGGCTCGCCCTCGCCCCAGATCGACGTGGCGATCTCCACGCTGTTGCTCACCAGAGCGAGCCCGAGGACGGCCTGCATGCCACCGAGGACCATCATCAGCACCCGCAGCTTCCGTACCGGGTCGGGCATGGGGACCCCGGAGGGAGCGGGGGAACCGCCCGGCCCCCAGGGCCGCCCCTGCCCCGGGCCGCCCCCGCCGTGCGGACGGGGATTGCCTCCGGCCCGGCTGCGCTCCTCGTGCCGGCCGTTCCCGGGTCCGTTCAGATCATCGGATTCCATCTTGGCTCCCCCCTGACAGGCGTGACGCGCCCGCGACATACTGCGGTTGCGCGGATCGTATGCCGAGCCCGCGTCCGGCGGAACGGAACAGGTGGAGAGACCGTGGCTTTCGTCGATTCCGAGGGGGTGCCGTGGTCGGGGGACACATCGGTCCGTACGTGATCGTGCGTGAGCTGGGCAGCGGCGGCATGGGATCCGTCTATCTGGGCCGCTCCCGTGCGGGCCGGGCGGTCGCCATCAAGGTGATCAGGGCGGAGTACGCGGCGGACCCGGAGTTCAGGAGACGTTTCCGCAGAGAGGTCGAGGCCGCGGGCAAAGTGGGCGGCTTCCACACGGCGGCGGTCGTCGACGCCGACGCGGACGCCCCGCAGCCGTGGATGGCCAGTGCCTACATCGAGGGTCCGACGCTGGCCGAAGAGGTCGCCCGGCACGGCTCGCTGGACGAGCGGCGGCTCTGGGCACTGGCCGCCGCGCTCGCGGAGGCGCTGCAAGCCATTCACGCCTGCGGCCTGGTCCACCGTGACCTCAAGCCGGGCAACATCGTCCTCGCCGAGGACGGACCCCGGGTACTGGACTTCGGCATCGCCCGCGCCGTGGAGGGCACCCGGCTGACCGCCGACCGGGCGGCCATCGGCACGCCCGGGTTCATCGCGCCCGAGCAGGCCCAGGGGCTCGAAGTGACCGGCGCGTGCGACATGTTCGCGCTGGGTGCGGTGCTGGTCGCGGCGGCGGGCGGCAGCGCGTTCGGGGAGGGGCAGGTCTACGGACTGCTGTACCGGGCGGTCCACGAGGAAGCGGACGTCTCCGCGATCCCCGCGGACCTACGGCCCATGGTCGTCGACTGCCTGCGGAAGGAACCCGGACTGCGGCCCACCCCCGAGGAGTTGCTGGTCGCCTGCGCCGGCCGGATCGACCTGACCGTTGTGGCGCCCGGCGAGCCGGCGCCCACCCCACCGTGGCCGGCGCCTCCGGCAGCGACCCGGCCCCGCCCGGCCACTCCGGTCGCACCACCGGGGCAGGCCGCACTCCGCCGCCGCCCCGCCGCGCGCTCCGGATCCGAGCCGATCGCCTCCTACCTCCGCAACCGGCGGAGCCGCAGGGCACTGATCCTGCGGAACGCGCTGATCACCCTCGCGTTCGCCGGAATCGCGGCGAGCGGTGACCTGCTTCACATCGCCGAGGGGCTGAGGGTACTGGCCGGATTCATCGCGTTCCTGATGCTGCTGAGGCTCTTCGGCCTGCTCAGCCAGAATGACGGACTCGTGGTGAACGATCTCGGCATCGGCGTCGGCTCCGCCATGAACCTGGCGGTGCTGCGCTGGTCCGATGCCAAGTCGGTCGAGATCGCAGTGCAGGAGGCGGGGGACACCGTGCTCACGGTGTGGATGCCCGAGAGCCACCGGCTGCCCGCGGCCTTCCTGAAACCGCGGTGGGTACGCAGGAGCAAGGACGGAGCCATCCACATCCGGACCGGCTGGCTGGCTCCCGGTACCGGCACGGGGCCGCTCGCCGACACGGTCCGCACCTTCGCCACCCGCCACGACGTCCCCGTCACCGAGACCCACGACGATTCCTGACGCCACACCGACCACGCGTGCCGGGCCGGGTCGCGCACTTCGCCGGGTCCGGACTGTCAGTGGGGGAAGTTAGGGTCACCACCATGGCCAACCGTTCATACCTTTACTCAGCGAGCACACCGCCGACCGCGGAAGCGAATCCGGAGAAGATCCGGTGCGTCTCCGAGCACAACTGGAGCATTCCGCTGGCGCACAAGCTGCTCGTAGGGCGCGAGCCGAACATCGTCTCGTCCATGATCTGGAACAGGCGTATCGGCATCGCCGCGGACTTCTCCGGTGGCGCCACCCTGCTCGGCGATCTCCTGCGCGTGGTCGGGCAAGGGCTCCCGGACGACCGCGAATTCGCCGAGTGCGTCGCCAGGACCACAGCCCACCTGGACAAGCAGCGGGACACGTACTTCGTGCTGGAGACGGGGGAGATGGTGTCGCTCGGCGACGAGGATCCCGAGGAGGCTGTGCAGTACCTGGTCTCGCACGACATCCCTGACGCCGTGGCCCGTGCCGAGGCGGCGATCGCCGGTGCGGACGACGCATGGCTCGCGTCCGTCCGGGCCGACTGGCAGAACCACTTCGCCTCCTTCTACAGCGACGCGCTCTACTTCTCGTTCCCCGGCGAGTGACAGAGGCGGCAGGGCGACGGTGGGTCCGGCCGGGCCGGGCTCTCAGCTTCCTCCCATTCGGTGCCACCCAGGCTTGAGGTGACCGAGCACGTTTCGCACCGGACGAGAGGGAACCCATGGTCTCCCGCACCGCCGCGCTGCCCGTCGCCCCGATCGGTGACCGTACCGAACCGGGGGAACGGGCAGCGCGGACAGGCTGAACCAATTCTTCGAGCCCGCCTGCGACCGCACACCGCCGGCCTTGAATGCGGCGCCGCCCTCGTGAACACGAACGACGGCGACGGGGCCCTCGCCGCCTCCATCGTGTGCTGCGGCAAAGCACGATGCCTCCGACGACTAGACGGTCTGACCACCCGGCTGCACGAGCGCCTGCGCCGCTCGCTGCCCTGCATGATGCCGTCGCCCCCGGCTTCCCCGGCCGGCTGCCCGTCATGCCCAGCGGCAGCACCGACCACCGCCGACTGCCCCGCCGGTCGGCCGCCGGCTCGCCACGACCGGCCGCAGCGTGGTGCCGGTCCGCGCCGGCCTGGAGACGACCGTGCGCGACGTGTGAGCGGGGGCACTCGGCACCGAACGGGGAGTTGTCGGCGGAAGCCGACTTCTTCACGGACCCCGGCGGCCACTCGCTGCTCGCCGCCCGCGCCGTGTCGAACCCGTTCCGGTCGGCGTCCTGCTCCACCCCTGAGGGTTCGGCCGAGCTGCGTCGACGCGCTCCATTTGATATGCAGGTCGATGCCTGCCCATGTGCGGCGCCAGGGCCGCGACGAGTTCCACTCTCTGAACACCGCCCCCCTGAGCGCACCATGACCCGGTGGCTCAGGACCGACACCCCGGAGAGCACCCCATGAGGATCCATCTGTCCAGCGTCTTCGTCGATGACCAGGACAAGGCCCTGCGCTTCTATACGGACGTGCTGGGCTTCGTGAAGAAGCACGAGGTCCCGGTGGGCGAGGACCGGTGGCTGACCGTGGTCTCGCCGGAGGACCCCGACGGCACCGAACTGCTGCTGGAGCCCGACGGCCATCGCGCGGTGAAGCCGTACAGGACGGCGCTGGTCGAGGACGGCATCCCGGCCGCGTCGTTCGCCGTGGACGACGTGAACGCCGAGTTCGACCGGCTGCGCGGACTCGGAGTGCGGTTCACCCAGGACCCGCTGGAGACGGGGCCCGTCACCACCGCGGTCCTGGACGACACCTGCGGCAACCTGATCCAGATCGTGCACAGCAACTAGGCCGTTCCACGGCCCGCCGGCCGAGGCACTCAGTGGGCGACGACGGTGTTCGGTCCGGGGCCCTCTGTTCCGAGGACTCCGGTGAGACAGCGCATGTGCTCGGGGGCGCACGCGATCACTCGGCACTCCGGGAAAACCGAACGGAACGGCCTGGGCCCGCGGTCGACCGTACGTGCGGCGGGCGTCGTCAATTGTGCGTCAAGGGTCGGACCCGCGGGATCAAGGGGCCGCCAATGGCGACGTCCGGCCCCGTGGGAGCGGGCATAGCGTCGTTGTATGCCAACCCGGATCGGGATCGGTCCGGGACGATGTGCCCGTCTCCACGAGGAGTGCCATGAACGACAGCCGGCCTGCCGAGGACCCCGACCCCCTTCGACCGAGCCGGACCGGAGCGCTGTTCGTTCCGGTCCGGCCCGGGCCCGGGGGCCACTGCGCCCGCCTCTTCCGCACGCCCCTCGGTGTGCGTACCGCCGTCGCCTTCACCCACGAGCGGCAACTGACCCTCACCCTCGGACAGCGCCAGCCCTGGATCCGCCTCTCCGAGCCGGCGGTACGCGCCCTCGTCGCGCCGTTGGGGATCGTCGGCCTCGTCGTCGACCCACTGCTCGCCGTACCGGGGCCCGATGCCACCGCCCCCGTCGTGAACCCCGCCCGACGCACGGCACCCCCGGCACAACACGACCGGCGGACGGCCGTCGTGCCCTGCGGCAACCTCCTGATCGGCTGAGGGAAACACCATGACCACAACATTCCCCGGACAGCCGCCTTCGGCACCGGCCGTGCCTCACCCGGCCCCCGTGCCTCACCCGGCCCCCGTGCCTCCCGGCAACACCGCCGGCCTGTCCGTCTGGCCCGCATCGGCCCGGCTCGCCGCCCACGGCGATGTCGCGGTGGGCGGCGTCTCGCTCGTCGAGGCGGCCGAACGGTTCGGCACACCGGTCTACCTCCTCGACGAGGGCGAAGTACGGGAACGCTGCCGCACCTATCTGCGGTCCTTCCCGGACACCGATGTCGTCTACGCGGCCAAGGCGTTTCTCTGCCGCGCCCTGCTGCACTGGGTACGGGAGGAGGGCCTCGGCCTGGATGTCTGCTCCGCGGGCGAGCTGGAGTTCGCCGTGACGTCCGGCTTCCCGCCCGAACGCATCGTGCTGCACGGCAACGCCAAGAGCCCGGAAGACCTGGAAGCCGCGCTGCGCCTGGGTGTCGGACGGATCGTCATCGACAGCGCGTGGGAGATCGCCCGGCTGTCCGCGCTCATCCCGGACGGCGCCCGGCAGAAGGTGCTGGTGCGCGTGGTTCCGGGGGTGAGCGCGGGCGGTCACGCCGCGATCCGCACCGGCACGGAGCACCAGAAGTTCGGGCTGTCGGTCACCGACGGCAGTGCCCGGCACGCGGTCGCCCGGATTCTCGACCAGCCACGGCTCGAACTCGTGGGCCTGCACTGCCACATCGGCTCACAGATCACCACCGCCAAGCCCTATTTGACCGCGCTGCGACGGGTCGTCGGGCTGCTCGCCCAGATCCGACAGCAGCACGGAATCGCCCTGCCCGAACTGGACCTCGGCGGCGGGCACGCCGTCGCCTACCGGCCGGGGGACGCTGCCCTCGACATTCCGTCTCTCGGCACCCGTATCCACCGCGAACTGGCCGCGAACTGCGCCGCGGCGGGCATCCCCGTGCCCCGGCTCACCATCGAGCCCGGCCGCGCGCTGGTCGGGCCCGCCGGCGTGGCGCTCTACCGGGTGCTCGCGGTGAAGCAGACCGGCGAGCGCACCTTCGTAGCTGTGGACGGCGGCATGAGTGACAATCCACGGCCCGCACTGTACGGCGTACGTTACGCACCCCGGCTGATCGGCCGGCGCTCGACGGCCGAGCCCCGCACCGCGACCGTCGTCGGCCGGCACTGCGAGGCGGGCGATGTGCTCGCCGCCGATGTGCCCATGCCGGGCGACATCCGCCCCGGGGACCTGGTGGCCGTGCCGGTCGCGGGCGCGTACCACCTCTCCATGGCGTCCAGTTACAACGCGGTCGGCCGCCCGCCGGTGGTCGCCGTGGCGGACGGCCGCGCACGGCTGCTGGTCCGACGCGAGTCCCTCGCCGACATCAACGGCCGCGACATCGGTCTCTGAGTGGTCATCACGCCCCGCGTCCGCAACTTGAGGAGCCGGTCGCACTCTCCTCTCGCTCGGGATGAATCGGGAGCACAGGACCGCGGGCGGCGGGAGGAAGCCGCCGCCCGCGGTCCGTGGTGATCAGCGGCGCAGGCCGAGACGGTGTACGCCGCCGTCGAGGGTGCCGACGTAGAGCGTGCGGCCGTCGGGGCTCGCGGCGAGTTTCGTCGTATCGGTGTTCTGCAGGCCGGTGGAGATGTTGTGCCAGCTCCGGCCGCGATCGGTGCTGCGCAGCACACCGCGGCCGCCCTGCAGGAGACCACTGGCCCCGGAGCTGGCGGTGGCCGCGTAGTACGTGTCCCCGACCCGGAGCAGGTCGGAGACATGGATCGCGAGCGCTCCGGTGTCCGCGGTGCGGAAGGTCCGGCCGCCGTCGGTGCTGACGCGGACGTTCTCACCGCCGATGACGAGACGCCGGCCGGCGAGATCGATCGCGGCCACCGGGCCGTCGGCGACCCGGGTGACGGTCACACCGCCGTCGTCCGAGCGGTAGAGGCCGGACCTGTTGCCGAGCCACAGGCGCAGCGGATCGGAGGGATCGCCCACGATGGTGTCGAAGGAGCGCTCGTGGTACAGGTTCTTCCACGTCGCGCCGCCGTCGCTGGTGGCGAACAGCCCCTGCCCCAACAGGCTCCGGAAGCCGACCATCACCCGGTTCGGGTCGGCGGGGTGGACCAGGAGCGCCGTCGGCACCTCGGCCGAGGTGCCCCGCTTCTTCCAGGTGGCACCGCCGTCGGCGCTCCGCTCGACGGTGAACGCGCCGAACCCGGTGCGCCGGACCTTCCAGACCACCTTCGGCTCCTTGGCCGAAGTGGCGAGCTGAGGGACGGTGACGCCGCGCATGCCCTCGCCGCCCGACCGGCCCCACTCCGGGCCCGCGACGGGAAGTGCGGTCCGGTAGACCGCGCTGTCCGTGGCGGCGAGCAGATGACCGTCACTGACCGCGAGATCGAGGACCGTCTGTCCCTGGACGCCGATCCGCCGGTAGCCGGTGCCGTCCGGGGCGCCCCGGTAGACCCCGTCCTGCTCGGCGGAGACGGTGACTGAACCATCGGCCCAGCGGTCGTAGTCCACCGGTACCGCCGCACGCGACGGGGTGGCCACCGTGGTCCACGTCCGCCCGTGGTCGCGGCTGAGCCGGCCGCTGCCGGACAGCGTGCGCAGGTACAGGTCGCCGCCCGACACGGTCAGGCCGAGGCCGCCTTCCGCCAAGGGCAGCAGGGTGGCCCAGCTCTTCCCGCCGTCGTGGGAGCCGACGACTCCGGTGCCCGTCACGTACACCGCCACGACCGAGGAGTCGGCGGCCAGCCCGCCGACGTGCTCGCCGGACGGGACGTACAGCCTGCGCGCCTCACCGGGGTCGCCCGAGCCGATGCCGGAGCGGGCCCAGACGCCGTCGTTCGTCGTCATGTAGAGGGTGTCACCGGTGATCGCGGCGGCGGTGACGGCACCGGTGACGCCGGTCGGGTACGTCGTCCAGTGGTCGCCCGCGTCCGTGCTGACCAGCAGCGCGTCCGAGGTGACCGCGACCAGGGTGCGGGTGTGCTCATCGGCGGTGAACGCGGTGATACGGGTGTCCGGGACGTCGAGCGTGCGCCAGGTCCGGCCCTTGTCGTCGGTGCGCAGCACGGTGCCCCGGCGGCTGAGGTCGTGGACGCTGTTCACGGAGTACCACCAGCGGTCGGGGTTCTCCGCGTCCACCACGAGCTGCCCCGTGCCGTCCGCGACCGGCAGCCGTCCCAGCTGCCGCCAGGAGGCGCCGCTGTCGGTGGTCAGCCAGGGAGCCGCCTTCTGGTACTGGGTGAGGACGGCCTGATCCGGCCTGCCAGGCGAGAGGGTGAGGGAGCCGGCCTCCCCGTTGGGGCCCACCGGCTGCCAGCGGTCGCCGCGGCTGTCGGCCGGGGTGACCTCGAAGGCACTGGAGCCGATCAGCCGCTGCCCGGTGCCTGCGGTGCCGTGCACCGAGACCCGGTACGCGCCGGCCGCCTTGCCGGTCACCTCCGCCCGGTAGTAGCCGGTCGCGGGATCCAGGGTGGAGGCGATGTCGGTGGACCGGCCGCGAGGCGGGGTGACGGTGACGACCGGTGGTGCGGCCAGCCGGGTCGGCGGGGCGATGTGCACGGTCGAGTGACCGTCGCTCGGGTCGGGTGCGGCCTGGACCGCCAGATGCCGGACGGCGAGCAGGTACGGCACCCGGATCGCCGGTCCCCGGTCGGGGGTCGCCGTGATGCGGCCGCCGATCTCGGTGTCCGTGTCCGGCCTGGCGACGCGCAGCGAGACCGTGACGGTCGCGGTCCGCCCGGCCGGTACGGTGACCCGCCTCGGCGAGACGGTCGCCGGACCGTCGGTGCGCAGCGAGGCCGTGACCGGCCGCCTGCCGGAGTTGTGCAGCGTCACCTTCGAGGTGCCGCCGACCTTCCGCCCGGACAGGTCGGCGAGCCCGAAGGACACCGAAGCAGGTGCGGCGCCGAGCGTGGCCGAGGCGGCGGTGGCCACATCGAGCCGGCCCGAGCCCTGTGTCGTGGGCCCGCTGCCGCTCAGCGGCTCGGCGGTGCCGACCAGCGCGGCCTTGATCCCGGCGGGCGTACGTCGGGGGTGCAGCTGGCGCAGCAGGGCCGCGGCGCCCGCCACGTGCGGGGCCGCCATCGACGTACCCGACATGCGGTACTCGCCGGGCCCGTACAGCGCCTTGGACATCGTGGAGCGGATCTCCACACCCGGCGCGACCAGATCGGGCTTCAGGCCGAACGCCTGGGAGGGGCCGCGTGAGGAGAACGAGGCGATCCGGTCGGTGGTGTCGGTGCCGCGCAGCGTCACGGAGACCTTCCCGGCGGCGAGCCTGGAACTCAACTCCGTGTACTGGGTCGAGTCGATGCCCATGACCACCAGGTGGTCCATCCGCAGCGAGTCGCCGGAGGCGTCGATCCGCGCGGGCGAGGACGGCACCTGTGCCACTCCCGGCTCGGGGTGCACCTCCGGTGGCGGGGCCTCTCCCGCCGCTCCGGCGGCGAACACCGGGCCGTCGTTGCCGGGCAGTCCGGCCAGTACGCCGATCGCGCCGCGCCGTTCCGCCTCCTGCGCCCACTCCAACGCGCTCGCCGTCAGGTACCGGGCGTCGGCGGCGACGAGCATCCTGGCCCGTACGACCTTTCCGCGTACGTCGCCGACCCGCTCCCAGTCCTCGGGGGTGCCCTCGCCGACGTCGACGAGCGGCGCCGTGACGGGGCGCTCGGGCGGGTTCGCGGACAGGATGCCGCGGTAACTCTGGATCAACTCCGGCTTCGCGCCCGCCAGATACGCGCTGGGCAGCCGCACATTGCTCGTCGACGCGCCGACCGCGATCACACCGTCGGCCGTCGCGGGGCTGTTGACCGTACCCGCGCCGGGTCCGTCGTTGCCGGCCGCGGCCACCACGACCACACCGGCCCGTACGGCCGCGGTGGCGGCGCGGCCCAGCGGGTCGGTGCCGTCGCCGGGGCCGCCGAGGCTCAGATTGATGACGTCGGCACGGTGCGGGTTGGCGGGGTCGGAGGCCGCCTCGATCCCGGCGATGATGTCGGAGGTGTAGCCCGAGCCGTCGGCGTCCATCACCTTGTAGGCCAGCAGATCCGCGCCCGGCGCCACGCCCGTGATGCCGCCCTTCGTGGCGGCCCTGCCCGCGACGATCCCGGCGACGTGGGTGCCGTGGCCGTTGTCGTCCATCGGGTCGTCGTCGCCGTTGACGAAGTCGTGCCCGCCGACGACCTTGTGGCCCTTGCCGAGCGCGCCGCCCAGGTCGGGGTGGGTGTAGTCGACCCCGCTGTCCAGGATCGCGACGGTGGTCCCCGTCCCGTTGACACGGCCGCCGCCGGGGTCCTTGCGCCGCCAGACGTCGGGCGCGCCGATCAGCGGCACGCTCACGTCCGTCTTCGTCAGCACCCGGGTGTCGGGGCGGACGGCGGTGACGCCCGGCAGCGCGGACAGCCGCCCCACCTCCGACGCGGGCACCGTCATCGCCACGGCGTCGATGAGGAGTCCGAGCCTGCGGGTTGCCGAAGGGTGCAGCCCGGCGCTCTTCGCCGAGCCGAGGAACGTCTCCTGTCGTACGTCGAGCGCGCGGCGGGCGGCGCCGACATCCTCGGCGGCCTCGGCGGACAGCAGCGAACCGCCGGGCGCGGCGGTGACCGCGGGCCTCCCGGACAGTTCGACGATCACTCGTTGCGAAGGGTCGGGCGTGGATGCGTCGGCGGCACCGGGTGTCGCCGCCAACGTGCCGGCGAGAACAGCGGCGGCGAGAGCGGCATGACGGGATCTTCGTGACTTCATTGCCATGCGTAAAGGTCCTAGTGGTGCGGGCACTTGCCGCACAATGGATCTTCGTGGCCCATTGCTGCCGCTGGCACAACTGGGCCACCATCCGTCCATGACTCCCGAGACACCGCGACTCACGGCAGCCGGCATCGATCCGTTCGACGAGAGCGTCTACCGAGCCGTCCTGACCCGGCGGACGGCTGCCCCCGCCGAACTCACCGCGGACCTCGGCTGTTCGGCCGAGCGCGTCGCCAGGGCGCTGGACCGGCTCCGCGACCACGGGCTGGTCGGCCGGCTCGCCGGCACCCGCCGCCGGTACGCCGCGATCGAGCCGGGGGCCGCCGTCGAGGCGCTGGTACGGGCCAGGAGCAACGAGCTGGAGCGGGTCCGTTCCGCGGCCGACGAGCTGTCCCGGCTGTTCGCCGCGGCGCGTACCGGCGCCACGGACGAGGACGAGGTGGAGATCACCACCGGCAGCGAGGCGCTCGGCCGCTGGTTCGTCCGGCTTCAGCAGGAGGCCCACGAGGACGTGATGACCCTGGACCGGCCGCCGTACGCCCTGACCACCTCCAACCCGGTGGAGGCGACGGCGATGGGCCGCGGCGTGCGCTACCGCGCGGTCTACGCCCCCGAGGCCCTGGAATGGCCGGGCGTCCTCGACGACATCCGCGAACTGGTCCGGCACGGCGAACAGGCCCGCGTCATGCCCGGCCTGCGCATCAAACTCGCCATCGCCGACCGCAGACTTGCCCTGATGCCGCTCTCCCTCGACCTCAACGACGTCCGCGCCGCGGTGATCCGCCCGTCCACCCTGCTCGACGCCCTCACCAACTACTGGGAGATGTGCTGGAAGCAGGCCCTGCCCCTGGACGCCCCCGCCGAGGACCCGCTGGGCGAGGAGGACCGCCGCGTACTCACCCTCCTGGTCAGCGGCCTCAAGGACGAGGCGATAGCGCGCCAGCTCGGCTGGTCCGTGCGGACCATGCGCCGCCGCATCAGCCGCCTCCACGAGCTCCTCGGCGCCGCCAACCGCTTCCAGGCAGGTGTGATCGCCGCCCGTCGCGGCTGGCTCTGAGCCCGCACGCCCGGACGTCGAACACCTGGCTGTGTTCTCCGTACGCGGGCCGTGGCTGCACAATGCCACTCGTGACTGATGAAGATCCGTACCTGTGGCTGGAAGACATCGACGGCGAGGACGCGCTCCGATGGGTGGCCGAGCGGAACGCCGAGACGGCGGCGGCACTGGCCGCCGACGCCGGGTTCCCTGCCCTGAAGGAGCGCCTTCGGGAGGTGCTGGACGCCTCGGACCGCATCCCCTACGCCGTCCGGCGCGGCGCGTTCCTCTACAACTTCTGGCAGGACGCCGAGCAGGTGCGCGGTGTGTGGCGGCGTACGACACCGGAGCAGTACCGCAAGGACTCGCCCGACTGGGAGGTCCTCCTCGACATCGACGCGCTCGCCGCGGCGGAGGACGAGAAATGGGTGTGGGCCGGTGCGCAGGTGCGCCGCCCCGATCACGACCGGGCACTGGTGTGTCTGTCGCGCGACGGCGGGGACGCCGTCGTGGTCCGCGAGTTCGACCTGTCCACCCGGACCTTCGTCGACGACGGGTTCCGGGTGGGGGAGGCGAAGACACGGATCGGGTGGATCGACGCGGACACCGTCTTCATCGGCACGGACCTCGGCCCCGGCTCGCTGACCGACGCCGGCTATCCGCGCACGGTACACAGATGGCGCCGCGGCACGCCCCTGGAAGAGTCCGTCCTGGTCTTCGAGGCCGAGGAGGGCGATGTGGCGGCCGGAGGCCGGCACGACGCCACACCCGGGTTCGAGCGGGACTTCGTCTCCCGCTGGCTGGACTTCTTCCGCAGCGAGACCTACCTCCTGACCCCGGACGCCTCGCTCGTCAGGATCGACGTCCCCGACGACGCCAACGTCTATGCCCACCGCCGGCATCTGATCGTCACCCTGAAGTCGGACTGGCTGGGACAGCCGGCGGGCTCCCTGCTCGCCTTCGACTTCGACGCCTTCCTGGCGGGCGACCGCACCGCAGAGGTGCTGTTCACCCCGGACGAGCGGACGGCCCTCGCCGGGCACTCCTGGACCCGCCACCATCTGATCCTGGAGACGATGCGCGACGTCAGCACCCGCATCGAGGTCCTCACCCCCACCCCGGGCGGCGCATGGACCCGCAAGCCGCTGACGGACGTCCCGGCGCTGTCCCGCGTCACGGTCGTCGACACCGACCCCGACGTCTCCGACGAGTACTTCCTGGACGTGTCCGGGTTCCTCCAGCCGTCCGCCCTCCACCACGGGCGGATTGGCGCCGACTCCGAGATCCTCAAACAGACCCCGGCCCGCTTCGACACGGCCGGGCTGGCCGTGGAACAGCACTTCGCCACCTCCCGGGACGGCACCCGGGTGCCCTACTTCGTGATCGGCCCCGGCCGTGTCCCCGGCGCCGGACCCGGCCCCGCGCTGCTCTACGGCTACGGCGGCTTCGAGGTCCCCCTCATCCCCTCCTACGACGCGGTGACCGGCCGGGCGTGGCTGGAGCGCGGCGGCACCTACGTGATCGCGAACATCCGGGGCGGCGGCGAGTACGGACCGGACTGGCACCAGGCCGCTCTCGGCGCGGACCGGCCGCGAGCCTTCGAGGACTTCGCGGCCGTCGCCGGCGACCTCGTGGCGCGCGGCATCACCACCCCGGCCATGCTGGGCGCCGCGGGAGGAAGCAACGGCGGCCTGCTCATGGGCGCGATGCTCACCCGCTACCCGCACCTGTTCGGTGCGATCGTCGCCCAGGTGCCGCTGCTGGACATGCTCCGCTTCCACAAGCTCCTGGCCGGCGCGTCCTGGACCGCCGAGTACGGCAACCCGGACGACGAGGCCGACCTCCCGCACCTGCGCGAGCTGTCCCCGTACCACCGGCTCACCGCCGACCAGGCCTACCCACCGGTGCTGCTGACCACCTCCACCCGTGACGACCGGGTCCACCCCGGCCACGCCCGCAAAGCGGCGGCCAGGCTGCGCGAACTCGGCCACCCGGTCCTGTTCCACGAGAACACCGGAGGCGGGCACGCGGGCGCCGGCGACAACGAACAGTCCGCCCACAACGAGGCCCTGATGCATACCTTCCTCCGGCAGCACCTGGCGCCGGAGACGTAGCAGGCATCCAGGCCGGTTCAGGCCCGTTCAGGCCCGCTGAGACCGGTTCAGGCTCGTTCAGGCCAGGATGCGTTCAGGCCAGGATGATCGGGTTGCCGAGCGCCGCCATGTGCCCGTCGGGACGGCGCACCTCGACACGGACGAACGCGGAGTCCGCCGTAGTGGTGCGCCACTCCACGGCGCCCGTTCCCGATTCGGGCAACGACGCGCTGTGTGCCCTGCCCTGCTCGGTGTGGAAGCCGACCGTGCCCGAGGGCACACCGCGCACGTCCACCCGCACCACGACAGGTGTGTCACCCGCCTTCAGCCGCTCACCGATTCCGGCGCTCCGACCACCGGCCGAGGCCGTGCACGAAAGCTCCACGGCGGGGGATCCGGCGATCCAGCTCCGGCCGGCCCGGATCCCGGCGAGGATCGCGTCGGCGCTCAGCTCCTCGGCCAGCACGACGGTGTGCGGGATCGCGATCTGGCCCGGCAGGTGCGTGTCGCTGTTGCCCATCGCGGGGCGCCACCGCCCCCGGTGAATGTCCGCGGCCAGGCCGCGTCCCCACTCGGCCAGGGCCGCCTCGTTGTCGGCGTTCCACGGCACGTCCGAGCTCCACGCCCCGTTCCACACCTCGACCACATCGAACCCCCGGTACGGATACATGAACGTGCCCGAGGCGTACGGTGCGTGCGGATGGGCCGCCACGCACAGCCCACCGGCACGATGCACCTCGTCGATCCGACCGTCGATCCGCCCGTCCCGCAGGCCGTACCGCCAGTCGACCACCTGACCCGGGCGGACACCCAGCGCGAGCCAGTGCCCGGTCCGGGTGGTGACCTCCTCGCCGAGGATCACCAGCAGATCGTCGCCGACGTGCCGGTTCCAGGCGCCGTGCGCCGCAGCGGTGTTGTGTTCGGTGGTAGCCAGGAAGTCGAGCCCCGCCGCCCGGGCACCGGCCGCGAGCTGCTCCGGTGTCAGCTCGCCGTCCGAGTGCACCGAATGCACATGGCAGTCACCCCGGTACCAACCTCGTCCTCGGCCGGCCACGCGTGTCGGTGGGGCAGTCAGCTCAGGCATCCGTTTCTCCTGCCGGTGTCGAATTTTCCGTATCCCATACTTGGTGGGCGCACAGCCCTGGTCCTGGACTGGCCCAGCTGATGATTCTGCTCGACAGCACGATCGTGAACGTGGCCCTGCCCTCGCTGCAGAGCGAACCGCACATGAGTGACGGCGACCGCCCCTGGGTGGCCACCGCCTACACCGTCGCCTTCGAGGGACTGCTGCTGCTCGCCGGGCGGCTCGCCGACCACCTGGGCCGCAGGCGGGTGTTCACCGCCGGTCTGCTCGGATTCGCGTTCGCCTCCGCGGCGGCGGGCGCGGCACCCACCGCCCGGGCCCTCTTCGCGGCCCGCGCCGTCCAGGGCGCCTTCGCCGCGCTGCCGGCCGCATCCGCCCTCGCGCTCGTCGCGACCAACTTCACCGACCCCCGCGAGCGACGCCGTGCCATCGCCGTCTTCGGCGCCCTCGGCGGAGCCTCCTTGGGCGTCGTTCTGGGCGGGGCGCTCACCCAAGGGTTCGGATGGCGCTGGTGCCTGCTGGTCAATGTGCCGATCGCCCTCACCGCACTCCTCGGCACCGCCGTGATGCCCGCCGATCACTCGCAGCGCCGCCACGGCCACATCGTGATGATGTCACGCTCTGCCTGGGCGTCCGCGACGACGTGCTGAAGATCGAGGTGCGGGACCGGGGGCACTGGCGGCCGGCGGATCATGACCGGCCCGGTCCGGCTCCCGCCCACGCGGAATGCGGTCGTGGGCTGGACATTGTCGCTGCGTACAGCGGCGTGCCCGCCGTACGGGCGACCGCCGCGGGCACTGCGGTATCCACCGATCTGCGGCTCCGGTCGCGGCCGGGGACGGGCTGAAGCCCGTCGGGGCGGCCCACCGGGCTTCGGGCGGTGCTGGCGACACCGCGCAGCGCCCCGGTCAGTCCTCGCTCCTCTTGATCAGTCGGCCGGTCCGCCGGATGCTGTTCCCGTCCTCCGCGATGAGTTCGCCGCGCGGCCACGTCCCGCGGACGACACCGGCGAAGACCATGTACCCCCGGATCATCTGTATCCCGGAACTCATGATGAGCACCTGAAGGGCCCACAGCGCCAGGAAGGCGATCCAGTCGGGAGCCGACCGTCCGAGAACGGAGTTGGTGTCCAGGGACCGGAGGCCGGGGAACATCGTCACGACGAGCGTGCTCAGCACGGAGGACGCGAGACGGGTCTGGATGCCGAACCAGGCGACGCGGCTCATCACGGGGCAGGGCACAACGGTCTTGTGCCCCATGAAGCCCGTGAGCGTCAGCAGGAGAAAGAGCAGATGGAGGGGTTACACGGCTGTCGGTGCGCCGGGGACGCGGCGGTTGCCACCGTTGTGCTGCTGCCACAGCCGATACACATCGACGGCGGCGTCGTGCGCCTCGTGACGCATGGGCAGGCGTCGATCGGTGTAGTCCTTGCCGAACTCGCCGTAGAAGGTGTCGAGTTCGAAGTACTTGCGATCGTCCACGTAGTGCGGCTCGTAGGCGTCACGGGTGGTGAGGAAGACGACCTCGTCGGGGGAGCCGTAGTACAGCGATCCCAGGCACATCGGGCAGGGGTGGGCGAGCACATAGATGGTCGCGCCGACCAGGTGCTCGGTGCCCAGTTTCCGGCAGGCGTCCCGGATGGCGAGGATCTCCGCGTGGGCAGTGGGGTCGTTGGTCTGGGCCACCCTGTTGGGGCTCTCGGCGAGGATCTCGCCGTTCTTGACGATGACGGTGGCGAAGGGGCGTCCGCCCTCCTCCACGTTCTTGCGGGCGATGTCGATGGTGCGCTGGGCGAAGTCCATGGCGAGGCCTCCGGTGTAAGGCGGTGGGTGTTGTGAGTTGTTGTGTTCGGGGCCGACGGGCCGACGGGCCGACGGGTCGACGGGCCGATAGTTCCAGGGTCGACGAGTTCCACCATGCATGGCTCCATCTATAGTGTCCAAGTCTTGTTATCCATGATTCTCATAGATGGCATCACTGATTGGATGGTGGCCGATGAGGTGTCCCGTCGTCCGGCACGCCATAGGCGTCATGGTGCTCATGCGGGGATTCCGATTGAGGTTCTCTATACTTCGGGCATGGGTCCGGAACTGCGTCACCTCCGCTATCTGATCGCGGTGGCCGAGCACGGCAACTTCACGCGCGCCGCCGAAGAGCTGCACATCTCGCAGCCGACGCTCTCGCAGCAGATCAAGCAGCTGGAGCGCGTCGTCGGTGTGCAGTTGCTCGACCGCGGCGGCCGCGGCGTCCGCACCACCGACGCGGGCGAGGCCTATGTGCACTACGCGCGGCGGGCGCTGCGGGAGCTGGCCGCCGCCGACCGCGCCGTACTCGATGTCGCCGACCTCTCCCGGGGGCATCTGCGCCTCGCGGTGACGCCGACCTTCACCGCGTACCTCATCGGCCCATTGGTGGAGGCGCTGCACACGCGCCACCCCGGCATCACACTGGATCTGCGGGAGATGACGCAGGACCGCATCGAAGCGAGCCTGCTGGCCGACGACCTCGACCTCGGCATCGCCTTCGCGGGCACCCATCTGCCCGGCATCATCGCGACCGCACTGTTCACCGAGACCCTGGGCCTGGTCGTCACCGCGGACCGCGCCACGGAACGGGGCGCCCGGCCGCTGCCGGTGCGTGATCTGGCGAACCAGCAACTCGCGCTGCTCAGCAGCGACTTCGCCACCCGGATCCACATCGACGGCTACTTCGCCACGCATCGCGTCAGCCCGCCGATCGCCGTGGAGGCCAACACCATCCAGGCACTCACGGAGATCGTCCGGCGCACCGGGCTGCTGGCCACCGTGTTGCCCGACGCGGTCACGGACGACCACCCGCACCTCAGGCCCATTCCCCTCGACCCTCCGCTGCCCGCCCGCGTCGCCACGCTGCTGCACCGGGAGAGCGCCTACGAGAGTGCCGCCGCACGTGCCTTCACCCGGCTCGCCCGCGACCTGGTCGGCGCACGCGGTTACGCGCCCGCCTGAGCCCCCCGTCCCAGGGACGGCATACCGAATACTGACTTCGAGCGATGAGAGAATTGAGGACATGACAGGGTCTGGGGAGTTCGAGCCCGAGTCGGAGCGGGTCACACGCCTGCTGCGTGACGCGATCATCGACGGTGTGCGTGAACCGGGCAGCAAACTCGTCGAGCGCGAGCTCGCCGCGGAGCTCGGTGTGAGCAGGCTGCCCATCCGGGAGGCTCTGAAAGCGCTGGTCACCGAGGGGCTGGTCACACCGAGGCCGCGGACCTGGGCCGTCGTACGGGAGTTCACGCCGGCGGACGTCGAGGACCTGGACGAGGTGCGCGCGGCACTGGAGACGCTGACCTTCCGGCTCGCCGCCCAACGGCGCACCCGCGCGGGGCTCGAAAAGCTCCGCGCGGATCTCGACGCCGAGCTGAAGGCGGCGGACAGCGGGGACGCCGTACGGGCCCACCGCGCCGCCGCCGACTTCCACGAGACGGTCACCGAGCTCGCCGACAACGAACTCCTCAACGAGCTCCAGAGCACGCTGCGCAGCAGGATGCGCTGGCTGCTGGGACAGCACGACGACCTCGGGGGCGTCGCGCAGGAGCACGAAGGGCTGTACCGGGCGATCGCGGAGCGGGACGTCGCCGGTGTCGAACGGCTGGCCGGCGAGCACCTGGTGACGGGCCGCAACGCGGCCGCCGCGCGACGCAGGTCCCAGGGCTGAGCGGAGCGGCCCGTCCGGGGCGGCACGCCCGGCACCGGGCCGCCGAGAGCGCTCGGACGTAGACGATTCCAGTTCGCGCTGACCAAGTCACCGACCGTCAGCATCACCAGCATGTCCGCCTTGAGTTCGGCCGCCAGGGCCGCCGAGGCGAGGTCCTTGTCGACGACCGCTTGCAGGCCTGTCTGCCGCCCCTTGCTGTCGGTCCGCACCGGCACGCCACCACCGCCGACGCAGACGACGAGGTGCCGGCTCTCCGGCAGCGTGCGTGCGAGCGGCGCCTGGACGATGCGTCGGCGGCTCCCAGGACGGCCACCCCCTGGAGATCGCCGGCCACGTCCTCGGCACCGACCTCGACACCTCGGCCCTCGACGAGCAGGTCGCGGCCCTGACCGCCGCCGTAGCGACCGTGGCACCGCCGCCGTCCGAAGTACGCCCGGATACGACGGTGCGTCCCACCGCCTTCATCACCTGGACCGCGGGTGGCGCGGCCGGCGGGCTCGTCCACTGGTTCGCACCACAGCTCTCCGACGCGGTGAGCGGGCTCGTCGTGGCGCTGTTCGCCTGCATCGTGATCGAGCGGACCACCGGTGGCCGGCCCGCCTCACTTGCCCAGTAGCCGGGCGATCTCGTCGAAACCACGCCGCTCGGCGTGTTGCAGCGCGGTCGTCCCGGTCTTGTCGGCGACCGCCGGATCGGCACCCCCTGCCAGCAGTAGCTTCACGGTCTCCTGGTGGTCCGCTCCGCCGTCGCCGAGGATCACGGCCTCCAACAGGGCAGTCCAGCCGAGGTCGTTGATGTGATTCACGTCGACGTCGATGTCCGGGTTGGTGGTCACTTCCCGGACATAGGCGACATGGCCGTGTTCGCCGGCCGGGATGAGTGAGGTGCCGCCGTACCGGTTGACGACGGTGTAGTCGGGGCCGGCCGCCGCGAGCGTCCGGGCCATGGCCGCGCTCCCGGTCACGCCCGTCACCAGCCACGGAGTGTCGTGCTGCTGGTCCAGCGCATCGGGGTCGGCCCCGGCGTTGACGAGCATCTCGGCGGACTCGACGTGATCACCGGTGGCCGCGAGGAGGAGCGGGGTGCGGCGGTTCTCGTCACGGGTCTCCAGGTCGGCGCCCCGCTCGATCGCACCGCGCACCCCGCGGGTGTCACCGGAACGTGCGGCTTCGAGCAGCTCGCGGTCGGCGGCCGACCGCTTCGTGGACAGCGGGCCGGAGCCGGTGACCGAGGGCTTCCGCCCGGTGGCATCGCCGTCCGGCTGCGCGCCGCACGCGGTCGCGAGCGCGGTCAGGCCGACGAGCGGGACGATCAGGAGGGCAGCGCGTCGTGCCGGAGACATGGTTCCTCTCAATCCGTGGGTGCGGGCCCCGGACGGTGCGGGCCCGCACCGTCCATGCTGGGCGTGCCCGGCGGCCCATGGCATCGCTGAACCGGATGGCGATGCGCGGACGTCGTGACGACATCGGGGTCGACCGATCGGCTGATGTGCGGCCGGCCATCCTGCCCTCACGCTGCGGCTGCGCGACCGGCCACCGCCTTGCCTCACGCTGAGGCTCCGCGCCGCGGGCACCTTCGTCACCCTGAACCGAGTGACACCCGAGCAACCCAACTCCTCTGCCCCGAAGGGACAGCGGGTCGTCTCGCCCACGGCTTCGCGGGCGCGTCCGCGTCCGCGTCCCGAAGTCAGCCGAGCCGGACCATGCCGTGCCGGACGGTGAACCGAACCGGCTCACCGTCCACCGTCACCCTCCGAGCCCACGGCGCGGCGACCTCCAGACGCGTGGCCCCACTCAGGCCCGCCACGGCGACACTGCGCCGCTCCCGGTCCAACTCAACTGCCAGGGTGCCGAGTTCGCGGTCGGCCCGGATCAGCGGCCTGCGTCCACGCAGCAGCACCGTTCCGCCGGCGAGCAGCAGTCGCTCCACGCCGTCCGTCGTCTCCGCGTACGCCACGCGTGCGTCGGCGGCGTACGGACCGAAGGCGCGCTCCCGGCCCGCCCCGCCGGCGTGCAGGTACCACCCGGAGCTGCGGTCGGCCGTGAAGCGCAGCGCGGACGCGCCGTCGCCGGTGCGCACCCGTGTGACCTCGGCCTCGGCGCCGGAACCCGCGTGGGCCGGCAGCAGCAGTGTGTCGAGACGGGCCGTTCCCGTGGCCTTCAGCGTGTAGGAGACGTACTTCGCCTCCGAGACGGTGTAGAAGGCCGGTGAGTAGTAGCCGTCGTCGAGTCCGGCGGTGATCGGGGCCGGATCGGACGGGACGATGCGGATGTTCGCACCCGTGGCGAAGGCTGTGCTCGCGGCCTTGGTGACGGGGTCGACCGTGAACCGGGCATCGGGCAGGGAGTGCCACGTCTGCTGGTACGAGTGCCCGGCGGAGTCGTGCGGAGTGAGCACGTCCGACACGATCCAGAAGCGGCCCCGGACGAACAGCACCGTACGGCTGTGCCGTGCGGCTGCCGAGGCGTCGGTCCAGCCGGTCGCCAGGTCGAACCACGGGGTGTGCGTCTGGCTCAGCCCGGCCGCCGCGTCGAGCACCTGGGGGACGCCGTCGACCGTGACCGTGTTGCGGGACCGGGAGTCGAAGCGCAGCCAGTTCGACTTCGGGTCGCTGCTGTAGCTGAAGGCGCCCATTTCCGGCAGCAGCGGCCTGCCGTACGCGTACACCGCGACATCGAGATCGTCGCGCACCGAGTGCGGACCGCGGTCGGCGGAGAACCGCAGGTACAGATCCTGCTCCGCCCAGCCGGTGCGCTGCACGGCGGTCCGGGTCACGGGGTAGACCACCGAGGTGTGGCCCGGAGCCCTGCCCGCGCCGCCCTGCGTGGCCACATGGCGCAGCTCCTCGTCGTACAGCAGGTCGGCAAGCACGGCGAGACCGGGCGACCAGTCGGCGGTGCCCGAATCCCCGTACGACGGGTCGCGTACGTCGGGGTAGGCCTGGTCGGCGAGATACCACGACAGGGCGCGCAGATCCTCACCGGCCGCGAAGCTCTCCCCGTTGGCCTTGAGCAGGGCGGCGTTCTTGCCGAAGGTCTGGGCGACCCCCATCGCGTAGCCCGAACTCGCCTCTACGTAGCCGCCGTCCGGGAACAACGCGGAGCGCAACTGCTCGCCGAGGAACGTCTGCGCGTCGGCCAGCCACCGCGAACTCCCCTTGAACTCCGGGAAATACAGGGCGAGTCCGAGCAGTGTGCTGCGGATCGAGATCATCCAGTTGGGGGTGTTGGACGTGGTCGTGGCCAGGTACCGGGCACCGGCCACGAATGCCCGCAGAAGCGTGGTGTTGATCGCGGGGGTGAGCGAGGAGCTGGTGCGCAGCACGTCGTACGCATACGTCCAGTTGAGGTACCGCCAGCAGGAATCCAGATTGCGCGGGAAACCCGGCACCCCACCGGGGCGGTCCGCGGCGTCCTGGACGAAGTCTGTCATCAGGGAGAGCAGCCCCGCGGCGATCCTCTCGTCCCCCGTGGTCCGGTACGCGTCGGCGACGGGGCCGGCGAAGTAGAAGCGCGGCAGCTGGTAGCTGTACTCGGGGTCGGAGCCCGCCGGTCCCTTCCAGTCGAAGCCGCCCGGGTCGCCCTGCCAGGAGAAGGTGTTCTGCACGGTGTTGTTCCAGGTGCGGGTGGCCTCGTCGAACGCCTCCTTCTCCTGGAAGAGGACCACCTGCTTCGGACCGTCCGCCGCGGCGCTGCGGCCGGTCAGCCTGAGCACGGCCTTCGTCGGCGCGGCGGGCAGAGTGCTGAGATCGAAGCTCAGGTACGCCTTGCGGGTCTGCGGCCCGTACGGGCCCGTGCCCTCGTCCCGCACCTGGAGTTCCGGCTCGGCGCCGAGGACCGCCCCGGACAGATCGCCGTTGGCGATGTATGTGTCATGGTCGGCCGCCAGGTCGAAGACCGTTCCGTCGGCCAGCGTCACCGACAGCACCGGACCGCCGCTCGCGGCCTGACGGGATCGGAACTCGGCTGTCGAGGACTCCTTGTGGCGGGCCATCAGCATGAAGCCGATCCAGCCCGACGCGTGCGCGGACCGGGCATTGCGCGTGACATCGGCGGTCACCTCGGCCTCGGCGCCGTCCACGGCGAACGTGGATATGTATGCCTCGCCGGTGCCCAGAGTCCAGAAGTGGTCGAGGAACAGCTCTTCCTGGCCGGCCACGAAGACGTTGTTCTGTACCCAGGGCGGCGGGGTGCGGCCCTCACGGCCGCGGTAGTACGCCAGCAGACCGGCCGAAGCCCTTTCGTACGCACCGGACTTGGCTGCCGCCTCGACCTCGGCGAGCGCGCCGAACGCCGCGTAGTCGAGCGCGGGCTCCTTCGTCCAGGTGCCGGTGGCCGGGTTCCAGACACCGAAGAACTCGTCCTCGGCCGGCACCGATGCGGCGGCGGCCGGACTCGCGGCGAACAGTCCGCCCGCAGCGACGGCGAGTGTGGTGGCGATGGCTGCGCACAGCACAGCCCTGCGGCCGAACTCCATGGTGGCTCCCGAGATCCAGTGATGCATGAACTGCGGAGCCCAGCCACCGTCCGGGTGACCGCCCCTTTGCCGCCGGCACAAGATGCAGGGAATCTAGAGCGCTTACTATCGACGGTCAAGGCTCCCGACCTCAGAGATCCGGCCTCCGCGAAAGGCTGAACTCACGCTTCCAGGCGGGTTGTTGAAAACGCTTACTGTCGTGTGACGGAGGCGGAGATCGAACGGTCACAAGAGGCTTGCGGCCTGTTTCCCCGTGTCCAGGGGAGCAATCTCGCGGCGCGGGAGCAGCAGCGGAGTGGCGAGGAGAAGGACTCCGGCGGCCGCGATCGCGATACGGGGGCCGGTGACGGCGGCGAGCAGACCCCACCCCGCGGTCATCACGGCGATGGCGGCGCTGCTGCTGATCGACCACGCGGTCAGGGTGCGGGCGACCCGGCCGGGGTCGGTGTGGTCGAGCCGGTAGGTGGACAGCAGCGGGTTGAACAGCGCGCAGCAGGTCACCAGGCCGAATTGGACGACGACGATGAGTACGAGCCCGGGGACGCCGGGCCGGACGAACGCAAGCCCGAGGGGCCAGCACGCGCGCAGCGCTCCGGCGATGCGGAGCACCCGGTGCTGCCCGAACCGTGCCGCGAGCGGGCGCGCGAGACGTGAGCCGATCAGGCCGCCGACGCAAGGGGCCGCGAACGCGAGACCGTACTGCCAGGGGGAGAACCCGAGCCGGCCGAGCAGGAGCACGGCGAGCAGCGGCTCGGATGCCATGATCAGGCCGTTGACCACGATCGAGTTGAAGAACAGCGGGCGCAGCACGGGGTGGCCGAGGATGTGGCGCCAGCCCGCGAGCAGATCGCCCGCCCGCAGCCGGGGTGCGCCGGTCCGTGCGAGACACGGTTCCGTCCCGCCGATGGCCCGGATGCCCAGTGCCGAGAGTAGATAGCTGACCGCGTCGACCACCACGGTCGTCACCGGGCCGAACAGCCCGATCGCGGCCCCGCCGAGCGGTGGCCCGACCGTCGTCGCGGTCCACGTCGTGGACTCGAACCGGCCGTTGGCGACGAGCAGTTGCTCCGGCGGCAGGAGCGTCTTGAGATAGGCGCCGCCGGCCGCGTTGAAGGCGATGTTGGCCGCGGCGACGACGACGGAGACGACGAGCAGTTGGGCGAAGCCGAGCAGTCCGAACGCGAACGCGGCGGGGATGCTCATCAAGGCCGTGAACCGCGTCAGGTCCATCGCCATCATGACCGGCCGCTTGCGGCGGAACTCCACCCACGGCCCCAGCGGCACCGCGAGCGCCGCCCCCACCGCCCGCCCCGCTGCGGCCAGCACCGCCACCTGGGTCGGCCCCGAGTGCAGCACGAGCACCGCGATCAGGGGCAACGCACCGAACCCGAGCCCGGTGCCGTACGCACTGGCCGCGTACGCCGCCCACAACCACCCGAACCGCCGCCCCAGAGCCTGCCTGCCCGCCATTCCCGATGCACCTCTCGCCGACTTCGAAACGACCGCGCGCTGAACGTCGGTATCAAAGCGAGCCAGGGACAGCGAGATCAAACAACCGACCTGCCGGAAGAACACAACGGTTGGTTGTGCGGCCGGAGCGACGGGCGAATCTCTCGCCGCTGTACTGTCCCGGTCATGAACGCCGCTCGGGTACTGGTCTCCGTCCGCAAGTACGACGGCACCCCGCACCGGCGCCATCCCATGGTCCGGTTGGGGGAGGACGAGCACGGGGTCTGGCTCGGGGCGCCGGCCGGCACCGTCTGCAGCACGGGCGCCGAGGGCGCCGTCTACACCACGCGGGAAGCCAGGGTGATGCTCATTCCCCGCGATGCCTGGTGGACGGGGCTGTTCCAGGCGGCCCCCGCACGGCTTGACGCCTACTGCGATGTCACCACCCCACCCCGGTGGCCGCACCCCGGGGAGGTCACCATGATCGACCTGGATCTCGACGTCTGCCGTACACGTGACGGGGGGACTGTCTTCGTCGACGACGAGGACGAGTTCGCCGATCACCAGGTCCGGTACGCCTACCCGCCCGACGTCATAGCCCGAGCTACAACAACGGCCGAACAGCTGCGAGCCGCGCTCACCGAGGACTCCGAGCCCTTCGGCCGCTGCCGTCGGTCGTGGCTCGCCAGGATGTCCGCGTACTGACCGGCCGTTCCGCGAACGCATCCGGTTCCCCGGCTGCCTGCTCGGAACCGGCGTGATCACCCTCCGGCGGCACGCAACCCCGTTCGCGCTGAGCTGCACTCGCCTGCACTTGCCCCACGGGGGAAGTCCGGTCGAAGTCCGGCGCTGACCCGCAACGACAGGTCGAGCCCGTACAAGTGGGCCCCGCAAGCCCGATCACCCGCGGTGGTGAAGGCTCCTGCCCATTCGCCGTGGACTGCGAGTGGTGCTGCGCAGGGCGCTCGGCGCCCGGGGGAAGGCCCCGAAGTGATGACACCACTCGATGCCCTGTACACCGATCTGCGGAACCTGGGCAGGGTCTTCGACGTCGAGGACCGTGCGGAGAAGCTCGTCGCGAAGTTCCGCAAGCAGGTTGCCGGAGCGCAGGCAGGGCGCCGCGGTGCGCCGGGCAAGGTCCCACGGCGGGCACCTGGCCGCCGCCCGATCACGGCCGGACAGTAGAGTTCGGCTGCGTCATCCCCTGAACACCGAGGTACCGTCCGTGACTCTCGCACCACCCGAACAACCCGTCCCACCTGCGGTGACCGTCGTGGGAATCGGCGCCGACGGATGGGCGGGACTGCCCGACGCGGCGCGCACGGAACTCGTCGGCGCACAGGTCCTCATCGGAGGCGAGCGGCAACTCGGCCTGCTCCCGGCGTCCTGCCGGGGACAACGGGTCCCGTGGCCCTCACCGTTGCGGCCCGCCGTTCCCGGCCTGCTCGCCGCGCACGCCGGGAGCAGGGTCGCCGTCCTGGCCAGCGGCGACCCGATGTTCTACGGCATCGGCCGGGCCCTCACCGAAGTGCTCGGCACCGAAGCGCTGAGGATCCTGCCCCACCCGTCCTCCGTGTCCTACGCCTGCGCCCGGATCGGCTGGCCGGTGGAGGACACCGAGGTCGTCACCCTGGTCGGCCGCCCCACCGCCCGGCTGGCCGCCGCCCTGCACCACGGCCGGCGGGTCCTCGTCCTCAGCGCGGACGCCCGGACCCCCGCCGCCGTGGCCGGACTGCTGCGCGAACAGGGCTTCGGCCCGAGCCGGCTGCGCGTGCTCGAACAACTCGGCGGAGCGGACGAAGCATGCCTGGAGGGCACCGCGGACCACTGGCCGCACCCACCGGGCGACCCGCTGAACGTCATCGCGGTCGAATGCCGGCGCACCCCCGAAGCCCTGCGCCTCGGCGCCGTACCCGGCCTGCCCGACACGGCGTACGAACACGACGGACAGCTCACCAAGCGGCACATCCGGGCCGCGACCCTCGGTGTGCTCGCACCCGCCCCCGGCGAACTCCTGTGGGACATCGGCGGCGGCTCCGGATCCATCGCGATCGAATGGATGCGGACCCACCCCTCCTGCCGCGCGATCACCGTGGAACGCGATCCGCGACGGGCACAACGCATCGCCCGCAACGCCGACCGGCTCGGCGTGCCGGCCCTGCGCGTGGTGACCGGCCCGGCACCCGGCAACCTCGCCCGACTTCCCACGCCCGACGCCGTGTTCATCGGCGGCGGGCTGACCGTGCCCGGCCTGCTCGACACCTGCTGGGACGCGCTGCCGCCCGGCGGACGACTGGTCGCCAACACGGTCACACTGGAGTCCGAGGCGCTGCTCGCCGAGGCACACCGCGAACACGGCGGCGAACTGGTCCGGCTCGCCGTCGCGCACGCAGTGCCGGTCGGCGGCTTCACCGGCTGGCGGCAGGCCATGCCCGTCACCCAGTGGTCCGTACGCAAACCCCTGACCGGTCCCGAAGCGGAACACTCGGCACACGAGCCCGCGCAACACCCAGGAGACAACAGATGACCGTGTATTTCATCGGCGCCGGCCCCGGGGCGGCCGACCTGATCACCGTGCGCGGTGCCCGCACCCTCGCCTCCTGCGGGGTGTGCCTGTACGCGGGCAGCCTGGTGCCCGGGGAACTGCTCGCCGAATGCCCCCCGGACGCCCGCCTGGTGGACACCGCGCAGCTCGACATCGACCAGATCACCGCCGAACTGCTGGCCGCGCACGAGGCCGGCCACGACGTGGCCCGGCTGCACTCGGGCGACCCCTCGGTGTTCAGCGCGGTCAACGAGCAGATGCACCGGCTCGACGAGGCCCAGGTGCCCTACGAAGTGGTGCCCGGCGTACCCGCGTTCGCGGCCGCCGCGGCGGCGCTCAAGCGGGAACTGACCGTACCGACCGTCGGCCAGACCGTCATCCTCACCCGGATCGCCCACCGCGCGACCGCGATGCCCGAGGGCGAGGACCTGGACACGCTGGGCCGCAGCGGTGCCCTGATCGTGCTGCACCTCGCCGCCAGGTACGTGGACCGGGTCGTGGAGGAACTGCTGCCGCACTACGGCGCCGACTGCCCGGCCGCCGTTGTGGCGCTGGCCTCACGCCCGGACGAGATCGTCCTGCGCGGAACCCTCGACGACATCGCCGGGCAGGTGAAGGCGGCGGGCGTGCTCCGCACCGCCGTCATCATGGTCGGCCGCACCCTGGGCGCCGAGCAGTTCCACGACAGCCACCTCTACTCGCCCGGACGCGAACGCCACGTCTGCTGAGCCGGGCCGCCGCATCGGCCGGGCGGCCGGTCAGCGCACCGTGCTGCGCCCGACGACCGTGCCCGCCCGGTCGATGCAGATGACATCGACGGCCACCGGCGCACCCCGCAGCACCGACAGCGCCTCGTCCCGCGCCGCCACGGCCACCAGATCCCCCAGCGGAACACCCCGGGCCTGGCACAACCGGAGTGCCGCGAGCCCCGTGTTCGCGACCGCCACCTCGGCCGCCAACGCCTCGTCCGCACCGCCGAGCCGGGCCAGCCCGGCCAGGAACGGCTTGTCGACCTGCGACCGGCCGGAGTGCAGATCGAGGTGCCCGGCAGCGAGCTTCGACAGCTTCGCGAAGCCGCCGCAGACCGTGAGCCGGTCCACCGGATGACGGCGGACGTACTTGAGCACCGCGCCCGCGAAGTCCCCCATGTCGAGCAGCGCGATCTCCGGCAGCCCGTACTCGGACACCACCGTCTTCTCCGAGGTGGAACCCGTGCACCCGGCCACATGGGTGTGCCCGGCGGCACGGGCCACGTCCACCCCGCGACGGATCGAGTCGATCCACGCCGAGCAGGAGTACGGCACCACCACACCGGTCGTGCCGAGGATCGACAGACCGCCCAGGATGCCGAGACGCGGATTCCACGTCGAGCGGGCGATCTCCTCGCCGTCGTCCACCGACACGGTGACCTCCACGTCCCCCGTGCCCCGGTGCTCCGCGGCGACCCGGGCGATGTGGTCGCGGATCATCTGCCGCGGCACCGGATTGATCGCCGGCTCCCCGACATCGAGAGGCAGCCCGGGAAGGGTGACCGTGCCCACACCCGGTCCGGCCCGGAACACCACACCCGAGCCCGGCGGCAGCAGCCGCGCGGTGACCCGGACGAGAGCACCGTGCGTCACATCGGGATCGTCGCCCGCGTCCTTGACCACCCCGGCCGTCGCCCGCCCCCCGGCCAGCTCCTCCACCGCGAGCGCGAAAGCGGGCGTCTGCCCCTTGGGTAGGGTGATCGTCACCGGGTCGGGGAAGTCGCCCGTCAGCAGGGCGGTGTACGCGGCGGTGGCCCCCGCGGTGGCACAGGCTCCGGTGGTCCAGCCGGGTCGCAGACCGGTGTGCTTCAGCTGGGCGCTGCGCCCGCCCTCAATCTCACCCATGGATGGATCCGATGCATGTACTCGTACTCGGCGGCACGACGGAGGCCCGCCGCCTCGCCGAGTTGCTGGTGGAGGTGTTCCCGGCCGGCGCCAGGCTGACGAGCTCGCTCGCCGGACGCGTGGCCGGTCCGAGGCTTCCGCCCGGCGAGGTCCGCATCGGCGGCTTCGGCGGAGCCGACGGGCTCGCCGCATGGCTGCGTACCCACCGGGTCGACGCGCTCATCGACGCCACCCATCCTTTCGCCGGGACGATCAGTTTCAACGCGGCCGCTGCCGCCGCTGGGGCCCATGTTCCCCTGCTGGCGTTGCGCCGCCCCGGCTGGGTGCCCGGTGACGGCGACGACTGGCATCCGGCCGGTTCGCTGGCCGAGGCCGCGGCGGCGCTGCCCGCGCTGGGCCGACGGGTCTTCCTCACGACCGGACGCATGGGGCTGGCCGCCTTCGCCGGGCTGGACGAGCTGTGGTTCCTGATGCGTTCGGTGGACGCCCCCGAGGCGCCGTACCCCGCCCGCATGGAGGTGCTGCTCGACCGGGGCCCGTTCAGCCTGGACGGGGAGCGCGAGCTGATCCGCCGTCACCGCATCGACGTGGTCGTCACGAAGGACAGCGGCGGCGCCGCCACCGCCCCCAAGCTCGCCGCGGCCCGCGAGGCGCGGATCCCGGTCGTGGTGGTGCGACGGCCGCCCGTGCCCCGTGGCATCCCGGTCGTCGACGGTCCGGAAGCGGCCGTCGCCTGGCTGCGCGAACACTTCTTCCGCCAGGGACGGGCGACGGCCGGCCCGGCTCAGCCCTCCGGATAGCGGCGGGGCGTCCAGACGATCTGCTGCCCCGCCCCGCGCTTCACCCAACGGGTCTGCGAGGACCCGACGAGCAGGATCGTACGCATGTCGACCTCGGCGGGATCGAGGTCCGCGAGCCGTACCGTCCGCACGTTCTCGGCGGGCCCGCCGACATCGCGGCCCAGGACCACGGGAGTGTCCGGCGAGCGGTGTTCGAGCAGCAGGTCACGGGCCTTGCCGACCTGCCAGGTCCGGCTGCGCGACCCGGGGTTGTACAGCGCCAGCACCAGATCCGCCGTCGCGGCCGCGCGCAGCCGCTCCGCGATCACCTCCCACGGCTTGAGCCGGTCGGAGAGCGATATCGTCGCGTAGTCGTGGCCCAGCGGCGCACCCGCCCGGGCGGCGGCGGCGTTGGCCGCCGTCACCCCCGGCAGCACCCGCACCGGCACCTGCGCGTACTCGTCCTGCGACGCCACTTCGAGGACGGCCGTCGCCATCGCGAAGACCCCGGGGTCGCCGCCCGACACCACGGCCACCCGCCGTCCGCGCCGGGCCAGATCGAGGGCGAACTCGGCCCGCTCCGACTCGACCTTGTTGTCCGAGCCGTGGCGCACCTGCCCCGGCCGGACCGGCACCCGGTCCAGATACGTGGTGTAGCCGACCAGATCGTCGGCGGCGGCCAGTGCCCCGCGCGTCTCGGGGGTCAGCCACAGCGGCCCGGCCGGACCGGTGCCGACCACGGCCACCTCGCCACCCTCCGGGGCGCCTTCGGGACGCGGCGCCCCGATCCTGCTGGGCAGGACCGCGACCGCGAAGTACGGCACCGAGTCCGGGTCGACCCCGGCCAGGTCGCCCACCCGCTCCCCGGCCATCGTGGCGCGCTCGACGTACCGCGCCTCGGGCAGCCGCCCGGACGCCTCGAAGGCGCCGCGTACGGCCGGGAACGTACGCCCCAGCTTCATCACCACGGCGGCGTCGGTGGCCGCGAGACGGGCGGTCAGCTCCTCCTGGGGCAGCGTGCCGGGCAGGATCGTCAGCACCTCCTCGCCCTCGACGAGCGGGGTGCCCAGGCGTGCGGCGGCCGCACTGACCGAGGTCACGCCCGGGATCACCTCGGTCGGGTACCGGTCGGCGAGCCGCTTGTGCATGTGCATGTACGAGCCGTAGAAGAGCGGGTCGCCCTCGGCCAGCACGGCGACCGTCCGCCCGGCGTCGAGATGCGCCGCCAGACGGGCCGCCGCCTCGGCGTAGAACTCCTCCATCGCCCCCCGGTAACCGCCCGGGTGATCCGTGGTCTCCGTCGTGACGGGGTAGACCAGCGGCTCCTCGACATGGTCGGCACGGATGTGCTTCGCCGCGATGGACCGGGCGATGGACCGCCCGTGCCGGGCGCTGTGATAGGCGATGACATCGGCCTCGGCGATGATCTCCACCGCGCGTACGGTCATCAGAGCCGGATCGCCGGGGCCGAGTCCGACCCCGTACAGCCGGCCCGTCTTCTGCTCGCTCACGTCTACTCTTCCTCGCTGGCGATCGCGTTGAGGGCGGCGGCCGCCATGGCGCTGCCGCCGCGACGGCCCCGGACGATCAGATGCTCCAGGCCGGACGGGTGGGCGGCCAGGGCGTCCTTGGACTCGGCGGCACCGATGAAGCCGACCGGCACACCGATGACGGCGGCGGGGCGGGGCGCGCCCTCCTCGATCATCTCCAGCAGCCGGAACAGGGCGGTCGGCGCATTGCCGACGGCCACCACCGCACCGTCCAGCCGGTCGCGCCACAGCTCCAGGGCGGCGGCGCTGCGCGTGGTGCCCAGCTCCTTCGCCAGGCCGGGCACCGCCGGGTCGGACAGGGTGCACACCACTTCGTTGTCCGCGGGCAGCCGCTTGCGGGTCACACCGCTGGCGACCATCGCCACATCGCACAGGATGGGCGCGCCGCCCCGCAGCGCGGCACGGGCACGGGCGACCGCGTCCGGGGTGAAAGCGAGATCGCGGACGAGGTCGACCATCCCGCAGGCGTGGATCATGCGGACCGCGACCTGGCTCACATCGGCGGGCAGGCCCGCGAGATCGGCCTCCGCGCGGATCGTGGCGAAGGACTGGCGATAGATCGCCGGTCCGTCCTTCTCGTACTGGTGCACAGTGCTTTCGCTTTCTTCCTCGGGCGTGCAACGGTCGGGTACAGCAGGTACTGCGAGTACAGGGGAGCCGCGCGTACGGAATCAGCCGCGCGTGCCGCGGGCCGAAGCCACCGCTTCGGCGAGTCCGCCAGGGCTGTCGGGGGGGCTGGGGACGCTCACCGGTGCGCCCCGCTCCTCGCCCCGAACGACGGAGATCCGGTGTCCGCCGGGGACGGCGACCACATCGACCCACTCGCCGCGGGGATGGCCGCACCGGCGTTCGCACCCGGACCAGTACACCGGCAGCAGGCCCACGGGCCCCACCACGGCCGCCGCCCGGGCCCGCACATCGGCCAGCGATTTCGCGCAGCCGGGCCGGCCGATACAGGCACCCACCCCGGTCCAGGGGGAGTCGGGTCCGACGACGAGGCCGGCGGCCCCCAGTTCGTCCAGCAGCCCCGCAGCCCGCCGCCGCTCCACCCCCGGTACGACGACCCCGCGCCACGGGGTCAGCCGCAATTCACCACGTCCCCGCTGCCGGGCCGTGTCCGTCAGCGACCGCCACTGCGCCGGGGTGATCCGCCCCAGAGGGATGCCGACGGACAACGCCGCCCGGTCGTGCGGGCCGGTCACCATGCCGGGGGCGGGGCCGTCCGAGCCGCGCGGACAGTCACGGACCTCGGTGGCGGCGGTGCCGGGATCCGCCTCCCGCAACCGCCGTACGACCTCGTCGAGAAGGGAGCCGGCGCCACCGGGCAGGTCCGACACCCGCCAGGCACCGGTGCCGGACGCCCGCTCCAGGAAAGTCTCCGCAGCCATGAGGGCGGCCCGCGGCGCCTGCGCACCGGGTATCCGCACCACGGTCCGGGCCGTGCCGATCCGAAGCAGCGCCACTCCGCCGTCCTGCGCCAGCAGCGTCACATCGCCGCCCAGCGCGTCCACATCGCCGCGGCCGTCGTCGAGCACGAACAAGAACCTGCCGGAGAGCCCGGCCGTCCGCTCGCCCGCGCACAGCAGCGCGTCCAGCGCCCGGAGCCACGCTCCGACGTCCGCCGCTCCTTCGCCGTCGAGCCCCGAGAGCGGCGACGCCACGACGTTGCGTATCCGCTCGTGGCGGGCGGAGGGCAGCAGTCCCGCCTCGCCCAGCCGGTCGGCCAGTTCGCCACCGCAGTCGGGGCTCAGCCCGCGCAACTGCACATTGCCTCGCGAAGTGAGATGCAACTCACCATCGCCCAGTCTCTCCGCCACCACACCGAGGGCATCCGCCTGCACCGCGGTCAGCAGACCACCGGGCACCCGGACGCGGGCCAGAGCGCCGTCGTCCGCCCGGTGCAGCCGCAGCGTGCCGGGGCAGGCGTCACCGCGGTCCCGGGCAGACGAGTCTGCGGGCAGCGAAGGCGAAGTGGCAGGTGGGGGCATGGCGGCGAGCATACCGACCATCTGAACAGAACCGTATGTCCTCCATCGGTGACCGGCCCTTACTATGCCTATTGACGGGCCATCCGGCACGTCGTCGCCACAGACGGCGACAGGGGAGGAAGTCCGGTGCGATTCCGGCACGGTCCCGCCACTGTGAACCCGGCCCCGGCCGGGCGAGTCAGGAACTCCCTTCCCCGCCGCTCGACTCCGTCGAGCTGGGGAGACTCCATTCCGACACCGCCCGGGGCGTGGACACCCCGAGGAAGGCCCGACGCCGCATGATCCTGCTCCTGTCGACGTCCGACACCGACCTGCTCAGTGCCCGCGCCTCGGACGGCCCGGTCTCCTACCGCTACGCCAACCCCTCCCGGCTCCCGCTCCAGGACCTCCCGCAGCTCCTCGACGGCGTCGACCTGGTCGTCGTACGTCTCCTCGGTGGCGTACGCGCCTGGCAGGACGGCCTCGACCAAGTCCTCGCCACCGGACGCCCCGTCGTCGTCCTCACCGGCGAACAGGCCCCCGACGCCCAGCTGATGGCCGCCTCCACGGTCCCCATCGGCATCGCCGCCGAGGCCCACGCCTACCTGGCCCACGGCGGCCCCGCCAACCTGGACCAGCTCGCCCGTTTCCTCTCCGACACCGTCCTGCTCACCGGCCACGGATTCGCACCGCCCGCCCCGGCACCCTCCTGGGGCCCGCTGGAGCGCACCGCCCGCCGCACCGACGGCCCGGTCGTCGCCGTGCTCTACTACCGCGCCCATCACATGAGCGGCAACACCGCGTTCGTGGACGCCCTGTGCGGCGCCGTCGAGGACGCCGGTGCCCGCGCGCTGCCGCTGTACGTCGCCTCGCTGCGCACCCCCGAGCCCGAGCTGATCGACGCGCTGCGCGCCGCCGACGCCATCGTCACCACCGTCCTCGCCGCCGGCGGCACCCGGCCGGCCGAGGCGTCGGCGGGCGGCGACGACGAGTCCTGGGACGCGGGCGTCCTCAGCAACCTCGACGTCCCCATCCTCCAGGCGCTCTGCCTCACCGGATCGCGCACCGACTGGGAGGACAATGACGAGGGCGTCTCCCCGCTCGACGCCGCCAGCCAGATCGCGGTCCCCGAGTTCGACGGCCGCCTGATCACCGTGCCGTTCTCCTTCAAGGAGATCGACGAGGACGGCCTGCCCGCGTACGTCGCCGACACCGAGCGCGCCGCCCGCGTCGCCGGGATCGCCGTGCGCCACGCCCGGCTGCGCCACATCCCGGCCGCCGAGAAGCGGATCGCACTGGTGCTGTCCGCCTACCCGACCAAGCACTCCCGCATCGGCAACGCCGTCGGCCTCGACACCCCGGCCAGTGCCGTCGCCCTGCTGCGCCGACTCCGAGACCAGGGATACGACTTCGGTACGGAGGAGGTCCCCGGCCTGGTCTCGGGCGACGGCGACGAGCTGATCCGGGCACTGATCGAGGCCGGCGGCCACGACCAGGAATGGCTCACCGAGGAGCAGTTGGCCCGCAACCCGGTCCGTATCCCCGCCGCCGACTACCGGCGCTGGTACGCGACCCTCCCGGCCGAGCTCCGCGAGGCCGTCGAGCGGCACTGGGGCCCCGCCCCGGGCGAGATGTTCGTGGACCGGTCGAGCAACCCGGACGGCGACATCGTGCTCGCCGCCCTGCGCCGGGGCAATCTGCTCATCCTCATCCAGCCGCCGCGCGGCTTCGGCGAGAACCCGATCGCGATCTACCACGACCCCGATCTGCCGCCCTCGCACCACTACCTGGCCGCCTACCGCTGGATCGCCGCTGCCGCCGACGACAACGGCTTCGGCGCCGACGCGATGATCCACCTCGGCAAGCACGGCAACCTGGAGTGGCTGCCCGGCAAGAACGCCGGCCTCTCCGCCGCCTGCGGCCCCGACGCCGCCCTCGGCGACCTGCCACTGATTTACCCGTTCCTGGTCAACGACCCGGGCGAGGGCACGCAGGCCAAGCGGCGCGTCCACGCCACTCTGGTGGACCACCTCGTACCGCCGATGGCACGAGCCGACAGCTACGGCGACATCGCCCGCCTCGAACAACTTCTGGACGAGCACGCCCAGATCGCGGCGATGGACCCGGCGAAGCTCCCGGCGATCCGCGCACAGATCTGGACCCTCATCCAGGCCGCCAAGCTCGACCACGACCTCGGGCTGGAGGACCGCCCCGAGGACGAGGGATTCGACGAGTTCATCATGCATCTCGACGGCTGGCTCTGCGAGATCAAGGACGCCCAGATCCGTGACGGACTGCATGTGCTGGGCGGCGCCCCGGCCGGCGCCGACCGGGTCAACCTCGTCCTCGCGATCCTGCGGGCCCGCCAGATCTGGGGCGGCACCGCCTCCCTGCCGGGCCTGCGCGAGGCCCTGGGGCTCGACGAGTCCGCCGCGACCCGAGTCACCGCCGACGAGGCGGAGGAGCGGGCCCGGACCCTGGTCCAGGCGATGGAGGACGCCGGCTGGTCCCCGGACGCCGTCGCCGAAGTGGCGGCCGGGCACCCGCGGGCGGTCGCCGACATCCTCGACTTCGCCGCCCGCGAGGTCGTGCCGCGACTGGCCGCCACGACCGACGAACTCGACCACGCCCTGCACGCGCTGGACGGCGGGTTCGTCCCCGCCGGACCCTCCGGCTCCCCGCTGCGCGGCCTGGTCAACGTTCTGCCGACCGGCCGCAACTTCTACTCCGTCGACCCCAAGGCCGTACCCTCGCGCCTGGCCTGGGAGACCGGCCAGGCCCTGGCCGACTCGCTCCTGGAGCGCTACCGCACCGACAACGGCGACTGGCCCACCTCGGTCGGCCTGTCCCTGTGGGGCACCAGCGCGATGCGCACCGCCGGTGACGACGTCGCCGAGGCCTTCGCGCTGCTCGGCGTCCGCCCCGTCTGGGACGACGCCTCGCGCCGCGTCACCGGCCTGGAGGCGATCCCGCCGGCCGAGCTCGGCCGCCCGCGCATCGACGTCACCCTGCGCATCAGCGGCTTCTTCCGCGACGCCTTCCCGCACACCATCGGCCTGCTCGACGACGCGGTCCGCCTCGCCGCCTCCCTGGACGAGCCGGCCGAGCAGAACCACGTACGCGCCCACACCCAGGCCGACCTGGCCGCCCACGGCGACGAACGCCGCGCCACCACCCGTATCTTCGGCTCCCGCCCCGGTACGTACGGCGCCGGTCTGCTCCAGCTCATCGACTCCCGCGACTGGCGCACCGACGCGGACCTCGCCGAGGTCTACACGGTGTGGGGCGGCTACGCCTACGGACGCGAACTCGACGGCCGCCCGGCCCGCGAGGAGATGGAGACGGCGTACAAGCGGATCGCGGTCGCGGCCAAGAACACCGACACCCGCGAACACGACATCGCCGACTCGGACGACTACTTCCAGTACCACGGCGGCATGGTGGCCACCGTCCGCGCCCTGCGCGGCACCGCCCCCGAGGCGTACATCGGCGACTCCACCCGCCCCGAGACGGTCCGCACCCGCACCCTGGTGGAGGAGACCTCACGGGTCTTCCGCGCCCGGGTGGTGAACCCCAAGTGGATCGAGGCGATGCGGCGGCACGGCTACAAGGGCGCCTTCGAGCTGGCCGCCACCGTCGACTACCTCTTCGGCTACGACGCGACGACGGGCGTGGTCGCCGACTGGATGTACGACAAGCTCACCGAGACGTACGTGCTGGACCCGACCAACCGCGAGTTCCTCCAGCAGGCCAATCCCTGGGCCCTGCACGGCATCGCGGAACGCCTCCTGGAGGCCGAGTCCCGCGGCATGTGGGCCAAGCCCGACCCGGCGATCCTCGACGCCCTGCGCCAGGCATACCTGGAGACGGAGGGCAACCTGGAGGGCGAGGACTGACCCCGGGGCCCGGCACCGGGCCACCGGACGGCGACGGATGAGCGAGCCCCGGCCCGGGCGCGGGCCGGGGCCGGCGGGCGGCGTGCCATTGCCCCAGGTAGACGCACTGTTCCGCGACGGGGCGTCACCCGTAGTGACGCCGGGCATAGTGTCGCCCGTGGCGTGGAAGCGATCTACGCATGACCGAAAGTGGCAGTCCTTATATCTCGTCGCCCCGGATCACCGTGCTGGGAGTCCAGCCCGGTGATCCGCCCTTCCGCCTGGTGGAGATCGACGGGGAGGTGGTGAGCGCGGCAACGTCGATGATGGATGTGCTCGCCGCCGCCTCGGCCGCGGGAATCAAAGTCCATGACCTCGACGACCCGGGTGTTGTGCGGTGGGTGGGCGGCGGCAAGTTCCATTGGCGGCCGCACTGAGGGTCGCTCCGCAGCGGCCGTGCGGGGTGGCCGGCGCGAGTCCGTCGCCCACTCCGCACGGCCGTCGCCGACCGCTCGGTGGGGTGCCGCCGACGGTCCGCGACCAGCACTCGGCCCTGGTACGGCTCCCGACCGTCCGATCAGCTCCGGCGCACTCTCGTCCGTGCAGCGGACCCGATCCTCGGCGGCTCGATGACCGACTCCCTCGGCGATGTGCCGACGGCCGCCCCTGACCGACCCGCGGGCACACGCGAAAACCCCACGCGCGAATACCTCACACGCGAAACCCCAGCACGTGAAACACCAGACACCCGAAAACCCAACACGCCCAATGCCGACACGCCATGCGCGATTCGGGGCCGACGGCCCGGCCGGACCCCGAACTCTCCTGCCGCACGCTGACGTTCCACGCACGTTTCGCTGACGTTTCGCTGACGTCGCGGGCCGGCCACCGCCGCCTCAGGCCAGTGACGCGGCGCGGGCGGGGTCGATCGCGTGCTGGAGAGGTTGGTCATGTATAAAGCGTCGGAGTTCGTCGAGCACAAGCTCTCCGAGACGATGACGTTCGGCCCCGAGGGCACCGCCGAGGTGGGGTGTCAGGACGACGTTGGGAAGGGTGAAGAGTGGCGAGTCATGGGCGGGAGGCTCCGGGTGCGTGACATCGAGCACGGCGGTGAGGTCGGGTCTGGCGTGCAGGACCTGCGCCGCGGCGGCTTCGTCGATCAGCGCGCCGCGCGCGGTGTTGATCAGTGTCGCGCCCGGCCCCAGGGAGTTCAGCAGCCGTGCCCCGATCGTGCCGCGGGTCTCGGGCAGGAGGGGCGCGTGGAGACTGACGACATGGCAGGTGGCGAACAGTTCCTCGATGCCGACCAGCCGGACGCCCGCCTGCCCGGCGGCCTCGGGGGACGCGACGGGATCCGTGGCGAGGACCTCGATGTCGAAACGGCCGAGGTGGGCCGCGACGAGACGGCCGATGTGCCCGAGCCCCAACAGGCCCACGCGTGACCGGTAGGCGCCCGGCACCTGGGGGTTGTGGGGGAAGCGGCGGCTGCTCGCCACCTCCCGGGCGATGCGATGTACCTGCTTGAGCCCGAGGAGGACCTGGGCGAGAGTGAACTCCGCGACCGGGACGGCATTGGCCGCGGCGGCGGAGACGATCGGCACGCCGCGTGCCCAGAACTCAGGTGTGGTCAGATGCCGCACGGAGCCCGCGGCGACGAGGACCGCCCGCAGCCGAGAGGCATGCGAGAGGAAGGCGGCATCGAGCACGGGCGCGCCCCAGCCCGTGAGCAGGACGTCGACCTGTCGCAGCACGCCGGGATCCTCTTCGAGCTGCTGACGTGTGAGCGGTGGACCCTGCAGGTGTACGAGACGTTCGACCTGGGCCAGGACCTCGGGGGGATAGACATCCGCCCTGCGTTCTTCCTCCATGACCAACAGGGCTGTCGGTCGGCGGGCCGGCTCGTTCATGGCGTTGCGCTCCTCGGCTCTCTACTGACGGACGGTCAGCGGGTCGACTCCTGAGCCCTGGTCGGGCGCGTGGGGAAATGTCTGACCCGGTGTTGAAGATTGGCGTGGCTTGTTCGTTGCCTTGGTCTATGTGCTTGCAGGCACGATACATCGGATGATTGGGAGGACCTTGGATGAAGATCGGCCACTCGGCATCGACTGTCCTGGTGAGTGTCATGCTCATGTGCGGTCGGTACGCGGTCGGCCGACCGGTCTGCCTGGCGGCAGAACTACCCGCCCACCAGGTGTTTTCGCCGGGTGCCCGGTCCGTGTGCCGGGGTGGTGGGCGGCGGGGGAGGGGTGCGGGAGCGGGTCCGGCAAGGTTCTCGCGAGCCATCGCGAAGCTTTTGTATTCATCGGACTATTGACCAAGGATTCGGACCCCGTTAGCGTCCCAGCAAGCGCTTTCCAGGCCAGCTGTGATCGAGCGCTTTCCAGCCCAGTTGTGACCAAGCGCTTCCAGGCCAGCTGTGATGCGGCGAAACAGGAGTTGTCATGCAGAGAACGCGGTGGATCGGTGCGGGTGTTCTCGCGTCCGCACTTGTCCTCACCAGCTGTACATCAGGGCCTGCGGGAGTGGACGCCAAGCAGAACTCGAAGGCACCGCTCGAACTGTGGACCCGGACGACACCGGGCGGGCCGGGAGAGCAGGGAGCCCTCAAGCTCGCTGCCGCCTTCGAGAAGTCCACGGGCTTCAAGGTCAAGGTCACGGCGATCTTCGACGACTTCGAGACCAAGCTCCAGCAGCGGGCCGCACAGAAGAAGCTGCCCGACATCGTCATGAACGATGTGACGCAACTCGGCGCCATGCACAGTCAGGGTCTGCTCCGGGAGATCGACCTGGACAAGCTCAAGAACAGCAAGCAGATCGTTGGCCAGGGGCTGGACTCCGGAAAGAGCGTGGACGGCAAGCAGTTCGGCCTGCCGTACTCGGCGCAGGCGTCCGCGCTGCTCATCCGCAAGGACTGGCGCGAGAAGCTGAAGCTCGAAGTCCCGCAGAGCTGGGACGACTTCGCCGCGATGGCCGACGCCTTCACCACCAAGGACCCCGACGGCGACGGCAAGAAGAACACGTACGGCCTCGCCGCCCCGCTGTCCACCAAGCGCGGATACGCCTCCTGGTACTTCTCCAACTTCCTCTGGGCCGCGGGCGGTGACTTCATCACCGGGGCCGGGGACGGCAAGTACAAGCCCTCGATGACCACGAAGGAATCGGTTCAGGCCGTGCAGTGGTTCCGCGACCTCGGCTGCAAGAGCAAGGTCATCCAGCCGGGCGCCGTGACCATGGAGACCCCGCCCACCAACGAGACCTTCGAGGCGGGCCGGACCGGCATGTTCGTCGTCGGCCCGTATCTGCTGCCCCGCTTCGACGAGACCCTCGGCAAGGACAAGTACGAGGTCGTCCCGATGCCCAAGGGCCCGAAGGACGCCACCGTGCTCGCCGAGGGCGGATCCATCTACCTGATGGCCGGCTCCGAGAACATGGCGGGCCAGGACGCCTTCGCCGACTTCGCCGTCTCCGCCGAGGGTCAGAAGACCGGGATGGCGGGCGAAACCGGCTTCACCGTGCAGCTGCCCGTCAACAAGACGGTGGACATCTCCCAGGTCCGCCCCGACCCCCGGTGGAAGACCTACGCTGACATTTACCGGAGCACCGGCCGGTACGCGCCGTCCATCCCGAACTGGACCCCCGTCCGGCAGACGACCGCGGAGACCGTCAACGCCCTGCTGGCCGACTGCGACCTGGACACCGGGACCAAGCTGAAGGAGCTCGACAAGCAGCTCGCCGACATCCTCAAGGAACAGGGAATCGCCGCGTCATGAGTCTTGACCAGGCGGATCCGGCCGCCCTCCCGGCGGCCGGGCCCGCCACCCGGAAAACGGGCCGCGCGACCGGCGGGGCCGCCGGCCGCCGCGGGCACGACCGCCGGGCGGGCCGGTGGTGGACGCCCTGGCTGTTCCTGGCACCGGCACTGCTCCTCTTCCTGTACTTCAAGTTCATCCCCATGGTCAGTGCGCTGACCATGTCCTTCCAGGACGTTCAGCCCTACCTCGGCAACAGGTGGGTCGGCACCGAGAACTACGCCACAGTGCTCCAGTCCGACGGCTTCCGCGAGGCCGCCTGGCACACCGTGGTCCTCGCCGCCGGGCAGACGGCCGGTTCGATGGTCCTCGGTCTCGCACTCGCGCTGCTGATGGAAGGGCAGGGCCGCCGGCTCGGGTTCGTACGCTCCGCCGCGTTCCTGCCGGTGGTGGTGCCGATCGCGGTCGTCGCCGAGCTGTGGCGGATCATGTACCACCCCACCTCCGACGGCATGCTCAACTCCATCCTCGGCCTGGTGGGATTCGGCCCCTCGGGATTCATCAACGACCCCGACTCATCGATGGCCTCCATCATGGTCACCGGCATCTGGCGCGGCGCCCCCTACGACATGATGATCTTCCTCGCCGGCCTCACCAGCGTGGACCGCGGCCTGTACGAGGCCGCGAAGGTCGACGGCGCCTCCCGGCTGCAACGGGTCTGGCATGTGACGGTGCCCGGACTGCGGTCGGTGTTCTCGATCCTGTTCATCCTCGCCGCGATCCGCGGACTGCGCGTCTTCACCGAGGTGTTCCTGCTCACCAACGGTGGGCCCGACGGCTCCACCGAGGTCGTGATGACCCTGATCTACAAGCTCGGGCTTGAGCAGAACCGACTCGGCGTCGGCGCGGCGGGAGCCGTCCTGCTGTTCATCGCGACGCTGATCCTGACAGTCGTCGTCCACCTGCTGCGACGGAGAGAGAGCAAATGAACGCGCCGACCGAGACCGCGCTGGGTCTGACGGAGAGCCGCAGTCCCGGCGGGCGGATCCTCAAGGCCGTCACCTACCTGCTGGTCCTGATCGTCTTCGCCGGGCCGCTGCTGGCCCTGCTGGTCAGCGCCTTCAGCCACGTCAAGGACCCGACCCAGCTCAGCGTCATCCCCTCGGGCGCCACCCTGGACAACTTCAAGATCGCCTTCGACCAGGGTGTGCTCGCTTACCTGCTGAACTCGTTCTTCGTGGTCGGCTTCGGGCTGCTGCTCCAGGTGGCCGTCTCCGTCCTGGCCGGGTACGCACTGGCCAGGAAGCGCTTCCCGGGGATGACCCTGGTCCTCGTCGCCATCCTCGCGACACTGATGCTGCCCGAGGAGATCCTGGCCCTCCCGCTGTCCGTGATCCTCTCCGACCTGCCGGTCGTCCACTTCAACCTCATCGGCACCCTGGCCGGAATGATCGTCCCGCTGGGCGCCTGGGGCTTCTCCATCCTCGTGATGACCGAGTTCATGAAGGACGTGCCCCGGGAGCTCGAAGAGGCCGCCCGTATCGACGGCGCCGGTGACCTGCGCATCTTCGCCCAGATCATCCTGCCGATGTGCAAGCCCGCGCTCGGGGTCATCGGGGTCTTCGGCTTCACCATGATCTGGGACCAGTACCTGCTGCCCCTCCTGGTCTCCACGGACTCCTCCTCGTACACCCTCCCGCTGGCGCTGCGGACCCTGCGGATCGACCCCGCCGTCACCCCCGGAGTGGTGATGGCCGCCTCCCTGCTGGCCCTGCTCCCCTCCGTGATCGTCTTCCTGTTCTTCCAGCGGTCCTTCGTGCACGGTCTGTCCTCCGGAGCGCTGAAGGGCTGACCCGGCACACCGCCCGCACCTGCCCCCCCGCACGACCAGCCCAGCCCTCCGGAAGCGCACCGGCAAGCCCGGCCGCCGACGACAAGGAACGATGCCCCATGACCCCGAGCGCTGAGACCCCGTCGGCGTCCCCCTCCGCACCCGCCGAGCCCCCGGCCCCGGAGACCACCTGGTTCACCGACGACCGGTTCGGCATGTTCGTCCACTGGGGCCTGTACTCCCTCGCCGCCCGGCACGAATGGGTCAAGAACCGGGAGAAGCTGACCGACGAGCAGTACCAGGTCTACTTCGACCACTTCGACCCCGACCGCTACGACCCGGTCCAGTGGGCCAGGGCCGCCAGGGCGGCGGGCATGCGGTACGTCGTCCTCACCACCAAGCACCACGACGGCTTCTGCCTCTGGGACAGCGCCCTCACCGAGTACAAGGTCACCAACACCCCGCACGGCCGGGACCTCGTCGGACCGTTCGTCGAGGCGTGCCGGGCCGAAGGGCTCAAGGTCGGGCTCTACTACTCCCTGATCGACTGGCACCACCCCTCCTTCCCCGTGGACGGAACCCATCCGCAGCGCGACGACGAGGAGTTCAAGGCCGCGGCCGCCGACCGCGACATCCGCGAGTACCGGAGCTATCTGCACGGCCAGGTCCGCGAGCTGCTGACCTCCTTCGGCCGCATCGACTACCTGTTCTTCGACTTCTCCTACGCGGGGCGCATCTGGTGGGGCGGCAAGGGCCCGGACGACTGGGACTCCCCGAAGCTGCTGGAGACGGTCCGCGAACTCCAGCCGCACATCCTCGTCAACGACAGGACCGGCCTGCCCGGCGACTTCATCACCCCCGAGCAGTACCAGCCCTCCGGCCCCATGACCAAGGACGGCCGGCCCGTGCTGTGGGAGGCGTGCCAGACGCTCAATGGGAGCTGGGGCTACGACCGCGACAACCTGGACCACAAGAGCGCCGACCTGCTGATCCGGATGCTCGTCGACGGTGTGTCCAAGGGCGGCAATCTGCTGCTCAACGTCGGCCCGACCGGCCGCGGCGACCTCGAACCGCGCGCCGTCGCCGTCCTCGGAGAGATCGGCCGGTGGATGGACCTGCACGAGCGCTCCGTCCGCGGCTGCGGCCCGGCCCCGTACACCGCCCCGCCGGAGTGCCGGTACACCCGGCGCGGCGACCGGCTCTACGTCCACCTCCTGGCCTGGCCGCTGCGCCATCTGCACCTGCCGGGACTCGCCGGCCGGGTGCGCTACGCCCAGTTGCTGAACGACGCCTCCGAGATCATCCAGGTCCACATCGACCCGGACCGGCCCGCGATGAACACGGAGATGGGCGGACAGCCCGCCGGAACGCTCACCCTGGAGATCCCCGTCCAGCGCCCCGACACCCCGGTGCCCGTCATCGAGCTGTTCCTGGACACCCCGGACGACCGGACCGACGGCTGACAACGGCCCTGCCCCACCGATCCACCACCACACTCACGGAGGCACCATGCAACGCCGCACGTTCCTCATGGCTTCCGCGGCAGGGGCGACGCTCGCCGCCGCCGCCACCGGCGGTCTCGTGACCGCGAGCGCCACGACGGCCCCGGCCGCCGTCGGTTCGCTCGAAGAGCTCCGGGCCGCGATCGACCGGGCACGGCCGGGCGCCCGGATCGTCGTGGCCGACGGTACGTACACCGTGCCGTCGGACCGGCCCATCACGATCCTGAACAAGCGGGGCACCGAGCGCGCGCCCATCACCGTCGTCGCCGCCTCCCGCGGCGGTGTCGTCCTCGAAGGCGAACAGAGCTTCGTCCTCGACGGGTCCAGCCACATCACGCTCAGCGGCTTCTCCTTCCGCCAGAGCAGCACCCTGGACATCCCCCCGAGCTGCTCGCACATCAGGCTGACCCGCAACGACTTCCAGCTCGCCGACATCGAGGGCCTGCACTGGGTGATGGTGCGCGCCGACGACAGCAAGGTCGACCACAACCACTTCCACGGCAAATCCACACTCGGCATCTACCTCGGGATCGAGGGCGCGGGCACCGAGGAGATGGCCCAGCGCGTCCATGTGTTCCGGAACCACTTCTCCGACCACACCTTCGCCGGGTCCAACGGCGGCGAGCCGATCCGGCTCGGCGTCAGCCCCCGGGCCCTGTCCAGCGCCCACGCGGTCGTGGAGTACAACCTGTTCGAGCGCGCCAACGGCGACCCGGAGGCCATCTCCGTGAAGAGCTCGGACAACGTCATCCGGCACAACACCATCCGGAACAGCCTCGGCGGAATCGTTCTGCGGCACGGCAACCGCAACCGGGTGGACGGCAACTACCTCGTCGCCGGCACGGAAGGCGTCCGGATCTACGGCAACGACCATGTGATCGTCAACAACCACCTCGCCGGTCTGTCCGGGCGGGCCATGGTGATCGGCAGTGGCTCGGAGCGCGACCACCTGCCCGGCGAGTCGCCCGACGACCGCCGCGGCAACGACGCGCCCGACCGGGTCCTCATCGCCTACAACACCCTGGTGAACAACAAGGGCACCCTCTCCGGCGAGAGCCAGCGCCCCCACGAGCCGCGCGATGTGACCGTCGCGGACAATCTGCTCGTCGGGGACACGGGCGAGCTGGTCGCGATGGCGAACACGGTCCGCTTCACCTGGTCCGGAAACATCCTGTGGGGTGCCGGAACCGACGGCAACGTCCCCGCCGACGGACGCACCCGCGTCGACCCGAAGCTGGTGACCGGCGCGGACGGCATCGCCCGGCCGGCCGCCGACAGCCCGGTGATCGACGCGGGCACGCTCCGGCGGCCACCGGTCACCCACGACATCGACGGTGAGCGGCGCGGCCGGCACGCCGACGTCGGCGCGGACGAGTACTCGCACCGGCCGCCCCGGCGCGGGCCACTGACCACCGCGGACGTCGGCCCCGACGCCCGCTGACCGCGTCCGCCCGAGCGGGACAGCCGGTCCGGTCCGCCCCCGGCTGTCCCCGCCGCCGAACACCGGCACGTCCAGCCGCGGGGGCTGTACGGATCGGGCCCGTCATGACCTTGTCGCCACAGGAGGCACCATGCAACGACGCACGTTCCTCAGGGGCACCGCGGTGGCAGCACTCGCCGCCGTGCCGCTCAGCACCTCGATGTCGATCGACGCTTCGGCCGCCGACAAGCCGGTCGGCTCCCTGGCCGAACTCCAGAGCGCGATCAACGCCGCCGTACCCGGCGACCGGATCATCGTGGCCGACGGCACGTACACCGTTCCGTCCGGGGGCGCGATCAACGTGTCCGGCAAGCACGGCACCAGCGCCGCGCAGATCACCATCGTCTCCAAGACCCGCGGCGGCGCGGTGCTGCGCGGCGAACGCAGCTTCGTATTCGCCAATTCGAGCAACATCACCATCAGTGGTTTCGCCTTCCGGCAGAGCACCACGATGGAGCTCCCGGCGAACTGCACGTCGATCCGGATGACCCGCAACGACTTCCAGTTCGCGGACACCGGCGACCCGTACTGGCTCCTGGTGCGGTCCGACGACTCGAAGGTCGACCGGAACCACTTCCACGACAAGACCACCGCCGGAATCTTCCTCGTCGTGGACGGCCCCGGCTCGACCGGCATGGCCCAGAACCTCCAGATCCTGCGGAACCACTTCTCCGACCACAGCTTCGCCGGGGCCAACGGCGGCGAGTCGATCCGGCTCGGCGTCAGCGGACGGGCGCTGTCCAGCGCCCACGCGGTGGTGGAGTACAACCTGTTCGAGCACGCCGACGGAGACCCCGAGGCGATCTCGGTGAAGTCCTCCGACAACATCATCCGTTACAACACCATCCGCGACAGCCGCGGCGGGATCGTGCTGCGCCACGGCAACCGCTCCAGGGTGGAGGGCAACTACCTGATCGGCGGCAGCGAGGGCGTACGCCTCTACGGCAACGACCACCTGATCGTCAACAACTACCTCGGCGGACTGTCCGCCCGCGCCCTGGTGGTCGGCAGCGGGACCACCCGCGACCATAACTCGGGCGAGACCGAGGAGGAGCGGCGCGGCAACGACGCCTGCGACCGCGCGGTGATCGTGCACAACACCCTGCTCAACAACTCCGGTTCGCTCTCGGGCGAGACCCGGACGTACGAGCCCAAGGACGTGGTCGTCGCCGACAACCTGATCGTCGGCGACAACGGCAGCCTCGTGTCCATGGGTGCGACCACCGGCTTCACCTGGAAGAGCAACATGTTGTGGGGTGCGGCCGCCAACGGCAACATCCCTTCCGGTGGCTACACCCGCGTCGACCCGAAACTGGTGACCGGCACGGACGGCGTCGCCCGGCTGTCGGCGGGAAGCCCGGCGATCGGCGCGGCGACCCTCACCGGCACGGCCGTGGCCGACGACATCGACGGTGACGCGCGAGGCAGCGCGCGGGACATCGGCGCCGACGAGTACTCGACCGCGCCCGTGCTCCGTCACCCCCTCACGGCCGCCGACGTCGGCCCGAACGCGTCGTGAGGCGACACCGGTGGTGATGTGACGCGCCGCCGGTGAGAGGGTCCGGGGCGCCCGTCGGCCGAAGGCCGCCCGGCGGGCTCCCCGGACAGGGCGAGGCGCTGCCCGCCAGGAACGAGCCACCGCGAGGCGGCCGAAGGAAAGGAACGCCGTGACAGACAGGGAAAGCCGGGACCGCACCCCGGGCGCCACCGTGACCACGCCGGGACTGTGCTCGGTCACCTTCCGGCAGCTGCCGGCCGCCGAGGTCGCACGCCGGGCCGCGGACGCGGGCCTGGAGGCGATCGAGTGGGGAGCGGACGTGCACGCCCCCGCGGCGGACCCCGACGCGCTCCGCGAGGCCCGCGAGGCCTGCGACAGGCACGGGCTGATCTGCTGCTCTTACGGCTCCTACTACCGCGCCACGCAGGACGAGCGGGCCGCGTTCCCCTGGATCGCCCGCGCCGCGGTCCTGCTGGGGGCGCCCCGGGTCCGGGTCTGGGCGGGCGGAGTCGGGTCGGCCGCCGCCACACCGCAGGAACGCGGCGAAACCGTGGCAGGCCTGCGGGAGGCGGCCCATGTCGCCGCGGACCACGGGCTGGAACTCGCGCTGGAGTTCCACTCGAAGACGCTCACCGATACCGTCGCCTCGACGCTCCGGCTGCTGGACGAGGTCGGCGCGGACAATCTCCGCACCTACTGGCAGCCGCCGCTCGACGTCTGTGACGAGGAGGCGCTGGCGGGGCTCTCCCAGCTCGTAGACCGGGTCAGCGCCGTGCATGTCTTCTCGTGGTGGCCGGGCAACCATCGACTGCCGCTGGCCGATCGTGGCGAACTGTGGGCCGGAGTATTCGAGTTGCTGAACGCACGGCGCGTCCCGATGGAGGCGCTGCTGGAGTTCGTGCCCGGCGACGACCCCGCCGTACTGGCGCGCGAGGCCGCGACGCTGCGGCGCGTGGCGGCCCACCGCCGGGGACCGCTGCCCCGGGGCGCACTTCGGTAGGACACTCTGACGTACGGGGCACACTCGATCAGCAGCTACTGACCCAGCACCCACCACCCCACCGTCAGGACGGCAGACATGCACATCCAAGGCACGCACGGAGAAGGCACGCACTTCACGGAGTCGGACACACTTCTGTTCATCGGTGACTCCATCACCGACGCGGGCCGCGACCGTACGGACTCCGCGTCGCTCGGCAGCGGGTACGTGAACGAGATCGCACGCACCCTGCACGACCGGACGGACGGCGGACCCGGTCCTGCCGTCATCAACAGGGGCGTCAACGGCAACCGTGTGTACGACCTGGAAGCCCGCTGGACCACCGACGTCATCGCTCACCGGCCCACCGTGGTCACGGTGAAGATCGGCATCAATGACACCTGGCGGCGCTACGACAGCGAACTCGCCAGCCCGGTGGACGAGTTCGAGGCCTGCCTCGACGGCCTCCTCGCCGATACCTCGCGGGAGCTGTCGGCCCGGCTGGTCGTCATCACCCCGTTCCTGCTGCCGGTCACCGCCGAACAGGAGGGCTGGTTCGAGGACCTGACACCCCGTACGGACGCCGTACTCCGGGCCGCGAAGGCCAACGGGGCCCAGCTGGTCCGTGCGGACCTCGCGATGCGGCATGCCCGGGAGCGGTACGAGGCCGCGGAGCTGGCCCGGGACGGGGTGCACCCGAGTCCCGTCGGGCACCGGATCGTCGCCGATGCCTGGCTCGCCGCGGTCGGCTCCGCCGCCGTCACCCCGGTGCCGCGCGGGTAGGGCGGCGGGCCGCGGAGTACTCCCCCTACTCGGGAGGCAGGGGGAGCCCCACCTCGACATTAACCGGTTCGGTCCGCCCGTTGACCTGTGCCGAACCGCGGATGCGCAGGGAGCGCGCCGGATCGAGGGTCAGCTCGCCGATGACGTCACCGTGCTCGTGGAGGTAGAGACCGATGTCGTAGCGGTCGGCCATGCCGTCGTCGAACCTCACGGTGGCCACAGCACCGGACCAGGCGACGGGAACCTCCGTGAGGTAGAGGCGCGGCGGATGGACCGCCCACGCGTACCGGCCGGTGTCGGGCTGTGCGTCGAGGGCCTCGTCGGTTCCCCACACCTCGATCGTCACCGTGCCGTCCGGTGCCGTCCGGACCGATGACTCCGATCGGTCGACGGCGAAGTCAGTGTCGCCCAGGACGAATCTGTCCCCAGTGGAACCCCAGGGGCAGTCGGTGCGGTGATCGTTGTCCATCATGGCAGCAGACCCGCTCCGGCGCGGCGCGCGGGGCCGCACGGCTGCCGAAGTGAGCCGCCGGCGGATGCCGTGCCGTACTGTGCCGGGCTTCGGTACGGAACGGCACGGCATCCGTGCTGCGAGCGATCAGGCGCTGGTGTGCAGCGGGACCGTCAGCTGCTTGAGCCAGGTCCCCGTGGTGAAGTCACGGGCCTTGATGACGACGGAGTGGGCACCGACCTCGATCTGGAGCCCCTGGTTGAAGGCATCGCCGAGGGAGACCTCGCCGCCCTTGCCGTCGTCCATCCAGCCCACTTGGACGGCCGAGGTGTTGACGACGGTGAAGCCTTCGAGGTTGCCGGTGCCCGGGACGACCCGGCGCACCACCCAGTCCGACAGGTTCAGGTCCCAGTGGGTGTGCCCCGAGAAGAGGAACACGTCCTTGTGGCGACCGAGGATCGACAGGAGTCGGTCGGGCTGGAGGTAGTCGTTGAGGTAGAGCTTGTTGTGGGTGCCCGAGACGGTGTTGGGCAGCGGGTGGTGCGTCATCACCATGACGGGCCTGCGACGGCGGGCCCAGTACGCGAGACGGTCCTCCAGCCAGGCGAACTGCTCGTCGCTGATCCACACCTCGTCCCACAGCTTCGCGTCGTGGTAGTGCGAGTAGCGCTCGGTCCCGAGACTGAGCACGGGCACCCCGCCGAACGAGGTCTCCGAGTAGACCTTGTTGCGGCCCGCGAAGTTGTAGAAGCTGCGGAAGAGGGAGTCCTCCGTGGTGCCGTTGGGCCAGGTCGCCTGCGCGAGCGTGTTGGGGTCGCTGTACTTCGGTACGTAGAACTCGTGGTTGCCGATGGCCCAGGCGACGTTCCTGGGGTGCGGGTGCCGCTGAAGGGTCTGACGGACCGCCGCGTACTCGAAGTCGTAGCCGCGCGGGGTGATGTCGCCGGCTATGCCGAGGCCCGCGCTGTCGGGGTTGATGCGGTGCAGGTCGTCGAGGGCCTTGCCGAAGTCGGTCAGGTCGCCCTGGATGTCACTGATGATGTTGAACCGGACCGTCCGGCCCTTGCCGGGCCGGTACGGCGCGGCCTCGGCGGCCGGTGCCGTGATCCCGGCCCCGGCGGCAAGAGCGCCGCCCACCAGGGATGCGGTGCCTGTGGTGGCCATGAACGATCTGCGATCCATCGGAACTTCCTTCGTCTGTACGCCCCCGTGCGAATGGGACAGGGGGAGTGTCGCTGCTCGGGATGGCCCGGTGGGGTATCGGAGATGACTGTGGCCTGAACTGTTCGGTCTGGCTGATTCCGGCGGTGGGGTTCTGTCGGGACTTCGCTCAGCGCTCGGCGGCGGCCGCCCGGCCGTCTGCCCGACGCCGGGCCGGCCGCCGGCCGGGTCACCGCGTGCGGTAGGCGTCGACGACGGTCTGGGTGAGTGTGTTCCCCACGGTGTCCGTCAGCTCCGCACGCAGGGAAACACCGGTGCCCGCACCCGGGTTGTGGATCAGGACGGCACCACGCTCCACCGGCACCCGGCGCCATGAAGCGCCGCCGTCCACGGACACCGACACGGCGAGCCCACGGACACGTCCCTTCGCGGCGGCGCCCTGGACGGTGACGGGAACCCGGAGCACCGCGCCCGCCACGGCGGTCCCGGTGGGGCCGAGCACGGGCGAGAACCGCACCACGCTCACCGGTACCGGGGCCGGACCGGTGCTCGTGTCCGAGACGAAGGTCCACGAGGCGGTCACACGGGTGGCGGTGCCGGGCGCACCCGTGCGCTTCACCGTGCTGGTCATCCGGTACGTCGCGCGCCCGGGGGCGACGGTGAACGCGGCCCGCCCGGGGGCACCGGTCCGGGTTCCGACGAGCACGCCGTCGCGGTGCAGTGTGGTCGAGGCCGAGGCGTACGACGGTGACGACGGCACATGGCCGCCGCCGTCCGCGAGCAGCGGAACATCGACGGTGAGTCCGTCCCCGTCGCGCACGACACCGGGACGGCCCGCGAGGGCGGGCCCGAACACGGCGTTGTCGAAGTCATGGGTGGTCGTGGATCCGGCGCGCACGGCGACACCGTCCGCGCTGTAGCGGTTCGTCGAACCGCCGGGCACACGGGGAGCCATGTAGGTGATGTCCCAGGTGCCGCGTTCCGGAGTCACGAGGTAGGTGGCGGTGCCGGGAGCCGCCAGGGTCCGCGAGACACCGACGGTCGGTCCGGCACTCGGCTGCAGGTCGACGGAGCCGGTACCCGCGGTGCCCGGGAGCGCGGCGGCACGGATCTTCACGGTGGCCAGGTCCTTGGCGGAGGGATGCCGGGTCAGGCCGGTCAGGGCACGGGCACCCGTGAAGACGTATCCGAGCGCGTAGTCGGCGCTCCTGGTCGTCCAGTACGAGTCGAACCACTGCTTCACCGAACCGGCCTCGGCGTGGGGGCCCAGGTGCGCCACGCGCAGATTCGCCGAGGCCGAGATCAGGTTGACGAGCCGTTCGACGCCCCGATGCCTGACCTCGACGACCATCGCGCTGTGCATGAAGCCCGCCGAGCGGTCGGGCGGCCGTACGTCGACGGGCGCCGTGGTCCGGGCGTCGACGGTGATGGTGGTGTCACGGTCCAGGTCCAGCCGCGGCTGGACGATCCAGTCGGTGCCGCCCGTGCCGCCCGTGCCGCCCGTGCCGCCCGTGCCGCCCGCACCGTCACCGGCCGCCAGGGCGCTGCTCAGCAGGTAACGGCCCTTGGGTAGCCGCACGGTGGCCGTGCCGGAGGCGTCGTACGGCCGGACCTCCTGGTCGGCACCCGGACCGGAGATGCCGGTGACGGTGGTTTCGTACGTCCCCGTCGGCCTGCCGTCGCGGTCGAGGTGTTTGATCGTGAGGGCGTACGTCTGCGGCGCCGCGGCGAACGCCGTGGAGTTCCAGGCGGGCGTCGTGCCGCCGGCCACGGCCGCGGCGAGAGCCATGGTCCGAAGGACGGTCCGGCGGGGTACGGAAGAATTGGTCATGCCCTGCACTGCGCTGCCCGGCCGAGGAGTTCCGGTGAGCCGCGTCACACCGGCCACGAGGCCACGGCCCCGCACCACGCATGTGGCGCACGTCACGGGAACCGGCGCAACGGACGTGGCAGGGCAGAGTGTGGAAACACTCATGAGGAATCGCTTCCGCCACGGGGACCGCAACGCCTTGGGTGAGTTGTACGACGAGCACGCCCAGGTGCTGTACCGCTATGCCCTTCGCGTGACCGGCGACTGGGCGGAGGCCGAGGACGTCGTCTCGGCGACCTTCCTGGAGGCGTGGCGCAGCCGGGAGAAGCTGCGCCCCGACGGGGACAGCCTGCGCCCGTGGCTGCTGGGCATCGCCACCAACATCATGCGCCGCAACGCGCGCACCCGCCGACGCCGTGACATCGCCCTCGCCCGAGTCCCGGAACGCGGCTCCGTCCCGGACTTCGCCGACGACCTCGTGACCCACCTCGCGGACTCCGAGCAACTGCGGGCAGCGCACACCGCCCTCGCCCGGCTGCGCCGCCGCGACCTGGAGGTCTTCACCCTCGTGGTGTGGGAGGGCCTGGACTACGCGGCCGCGGCCGAGGCGCTCGGCGTACCGGTCGGCACCGTCCGCTCCCGCCTCTCCCGCGCCCGTACCCGACTGCGCGAACTCGCCGGCGCCGAGGCCCGCGCCGCCCGCTCACGCACCGGGCGAGGCGGCCGGCCCGAAGCCGCACGGCCACCGGCGGAGCCGGGCAGGGGCACCTGCCCCGCGGAGCACAGCGCGCCCCACCCCACCCCCGACACCCCCGTCCCCGGCCGCGCTACCGCGGTCCGCTCGTCCAGCCAGGAGATCCACGGATGAACACCACCCCTCCGCACCCCCCGGATCACCCGTCCGAGGAGGACGAACGCCTCGGCCTCACCGCCCTGCTGCCCCCACCGCCGGTCCCCGGCCTGGCCCCCGACCGCGCACTGCTGCTGAGGCGGACACTCCTGGCCGACGCGGCCCCCGCCGACGCCTCCGGCAGGCGCGGTGCCCGCGCCACGCGCCCGCGTCGCCGCCTGGTCCGGCTCGCGGTGCCGGCCGTGGCCTGCGCCCTGGTGGTCGGCGGCGTGATGGTGGTGAAGCTCGTGGAAACCCCCGGCCGCGCCACCACCGCAGTTCCGGGCGGTGGTACCACCCACGCCTCCGAAGCGACGCGGCTCCTGGACCGCATCGCACTCGCCGCCGCCGATTCGGAGCAGCCGACGGTCCGCGCCGACCAGTTCGTGTACGTCGAGAGCAGGGTCGCCTACGCGGGACAGAGCGCAGGCGGCGGCCCCGTGACCATGCCTTCCGTGCACAAGCGGCAGGTGTGGCTGTCCGCCGACGGCAGCCGCCCCGGCCTGCTCCGCGAGGCGGGCGGGCCCGACACCCCGCTCGGCACCGACGGCCCCGTCGAAACCCTGGACGGTCCGGGGGAGACACCCCGGCCGAGCACCCTCAACGCCTCCCAGCCGTCGATCGGCAACCCGACCCACGCATACGTCGCGTCACTGCCCACCGACCCCGACACCCTGATGGAACTGATCCGGGACGAGACCCGGGGAGAGGGCCAGGACCCGGACCAGCGAGCGTTCACCGCGATCGGTGAACTGCTGGCCGAGACATGGGCCCCACCGGAGGTCGGCGCCGCGCTCTACCGGGCCGCCGCGAAGATCCCCGGTGTCACCGTGGTCGACGCGGCCGACGACGCCACGGGACGCGAGGGCGTCGCCGTCGCCCGCACGGCACACGGGGAGCAGACACAGTGGATCTTCGACCGGACCACATACGCATTCCTCGGCGAACGCACGGTCCTCGCCGAAGCGGGTGGCGCCGGCCCGGCAGGCACCGTCATGGGCACGTCCGCGGTCCTCACCAGGGCCGCGGTGGACCGCGCGGGCGAACTGCCGGCGGTGTGACGGCGGGGCGGGGGAGCAGCCGGGGGCGAATGGCCGCACCTGCCAACGATATCCCCCGTGTGGAATCGTGGCGGGCCACGGCCCGCTGTACGACCTGGAGGACGGCGCCGCGGTCGACGCTGCGGCACAGGATGTCGCCGACCGCCTGCGCCGCCATGAAGCGCCGGACGGCATTCAGCGCGCCGAGCTCGCCTTCGTCGCCGCTGCGCGGGAGGCACTGACCGCACCGCCCGGGGCCCGGCAGACGCTGCCGAGCCGCCCGGCAGCGGGGTACGAGGCATCGTGAACTCCGGTGTCAGTGGTGGCGCATAGGGTCTGCGCATGGCTGATCAGAGATCTCGTCCGTCGCCGCTGCACGACTTCGCGACCTGGAAACCCGTGCTGCGACTGCTGCGGGGCGGTGGAGAGACGGAGCAGGCGGCCTCCTCCATCCGCGTGGCGGGGCGCATCGGCCGACAGAGCTGGAGCCTGCCGCGGCAACGCCGGCTGCCCCGGCCCGACCGGGCCGCCCGGGCCGAGGACATGCAGGACGAGATGCGGGCGGTGGAGCGGGTGCGTCGCGCACTCGCGGACGCCGGTGTCGACGACGTCCCGTTCACAGCGGAGATATCAGCGACGGGGGAGACCGAGCGCCGCCTGTTCGGGTCGAGCCCCGCGGTGGAGCCCGGCCTCGGCGACCCGCACCCGGGGTCGCTCATCCTGGTCGAGGGCGCCGTTCCCCAGCCTTGGCTCCGCCTTCCCGATCCGGTGCCCGGCGCGACGCCGGCCCCCTCGGCGGATCCGGCGCTGCTCGGGCGGACGCTCCACGAGCGGCTGCCGGACGCCATCGGCGCCACGGAGGCGGAGATCGCCGCGACGGAAACCCGCCTCGGCGTCACCCTGCCCGAGGAACTCAAGGCGCTCTACCGGGTGACACGGTCACGGTGGGAGGACCGGGTCGACGACCACACGGCGGCGGAACGCGAATGCAGGGCGGTCGGCTGCGAGCTCTTCGCCCTGGACGACCTGTACATCGCGGAGGCGTCGTCCCGCCACTGCCTCTGGAAGTTCGCGGCGATGGAAGCGGTCGTCACCCGGCCCGACGCCGCGGTGCAGGGACTGGTCGGCTCACCCGGCTGGATCGTCTTCGGGGACAACGGCGGCGGCGACCGGCTGGCGGTCGACCTGACACCCGGACCGCGCGGACACACGGGACAGATCATCATCCTCAGCCACGAGGAGAACATCGGTGCCTGCCTGGTCGCCGACTCGCTCACCGACCTGGTGATGCGTCGGCCCGGCGAGCGAGGTGACGGCTCGGGCGGAGACCGGCCGCCGGCCGTGGCCCACGTCAACATCCGGAGCCTGCCGAGCATCGAGGCGGCCGTGCATCCTGGTCTGGAGGTCCTGTCCATCGGGGTGTGGGAGGACGAGCCGCTCAGCCTCGCCCCGGTCACCGGGCTGCCCCGCCTGCGGACCCTGGCCGCCTACCCCGGAACGCTCGCCGATCCCATGGAGATCGCCGGGCTCACCACACTGGAGTTCCTGGAGCTGGGCCCGGAGGAATGGCGCGCCCTCCTCGACGCGGGTGCCGTCCCTCGCAGTCTGTCGGCCGCTGCCATCACGGCGCACGGCATCCAGAACCCCCTGCCCATCGTGGCCATCGCCAACGAACTCCTGGCCCTCTGGGACCGGCCCCGGATCACCCAGACCGTCCTCGAAGGCGATGTCGGCCCCATACGGCGGTGAGCGGTGCCGTCACGGAGTTCATGACCCGGGGCCACCGCGATGCTCGCCGTCGCGGATCGCTCCGGACGTGACAGGGCCCGGGTCCTCGGGCAGATGACGTACCGCGGCCTTGATCCCGCCGCCGGGTCCGGTGTGCGTCAGCCGTGCCGAGCGGTCACGCAGCGGGCCCGCCACTCCGTATCGGAGGCGAGGTCCAGGCCGGTCCATGCCATCGCGAGTGCCCCGTCGACCACCGCGTCGTCCGCGGCCGGGCTCGCGGTCTCTTCGGCGAACTGCCGGGTGTGCGGCATGCCGCGGGCCCCCAGCACCCCGAGGCCGGGGTGGATGGCGGGCAGGGCGTGGGTGACGTTGCCCATGTCCGTGGAGCCGCCCGTGCCCTGCGGTACGGGACCGGGCTCGGGCACCACCCGCCCGGTCGCGCGCAGATTGCGGGCGTAGGAGGTCATCAGCGCGGGGTCATGGCGCAGATCGAGGTAGTCGGGCTGGATCTGCCGTACGTCCACGGTCGTTCCGGTGGCCAGTGCGGCGCCGCGGAAGCAGTTGAGTACCCGTTCCCGCAGAACGGTGAGTTCTTCGCCGGTGGGGGTGCGCACCTCGTACTCGAGCACCGACCGCTCGGGGATGATGTTCGTGCGTTCCCCGCCGAGGCGGACGATCCCGGACACCCGGTACCCGTCCCGCAGCTGCTGGCGGAGCTGGCCCACCGCGACCTGGGCGACGACCGCCGCGTCGGCGGCGTTGAGCCCGCCCTCGGGGGCCGCGGCGGCGTGCGAGGCCCGGCCGGTGAAGGTCACCTCGAAGCGGCCGACCGCGTTGCTGGAGCCGCGCGGGTCCGTGATGTCGACGGGGACGGGGTGCACCATCATCGCCACGGTCACGTCGTCGAAGGCGCCGCGTTCGAGCATCAGCACCTTGCCGCCGCCCTCCTCCTCGGCCGGGGTACCGAGCAGCTTCACCCGGAAGCCGAGTTCGTCTGCGACCGAGGCCAGGGCGATCGCCGCGCCCGCCCCGGCGGCGCAGATGATGTTGTGCCCGCAGGCATGGCCGATCCCGGGCAGCGCGTCGTACTCCGCGCACACCCCGATCGTCAGGTCACCACTGCCGTACTCGGCAGTCAGTGCGGTCGGCAGATCGCACACCGCGCGATTCACGGCGAACCCGGCGTCCTCCAGCAGTGCCGCGAGCCGTTCGGCGGCCCGTGTCTCGGAGAACGAGATTTCCGGATCGTCGTGCAGTGCGTGGCTGAGTTCGAGAAGCCGGTCCTTGTACGTGTCGAGGCGGGCGGCGACGCGGTCGCGGAGCGATGAGCCGGCTGCGGGCATGGGGGATCCCCTCCACTGAAGTAGGCGCGCGAAAATGGAAACTACTCGTTTCCTTAATCGACTCCATGTCTACTCGCCCGTCAGGGAAATAGCCAGGGGGTGGCACCTTCTCGGAGAAACCATCCGGTTCCCATTGACGTGGGGCGCCGCATGCCCCGGAATGGGTTGTCATGGCTAAGAGCACTCAGCGACCGGTCGGCCGGCCCCGCAGCGAGGAAGTCCGGGACCGGGTCATCGGCGCGGCCGACGAGCTGCTCGCCGAGATCGGCTATCTCGGCATGACCATGGACGAGATCGCGGTACGCGCGAAGGTGTCGAAGAAGACCCTCTACCGGTGGTGGCCGCACAAGGCGGCGGTGACCGCCGAGGTGCTCGTCGCCCGTGCCGACGTACGCTCCGTTCCCGACCTCGGTGACACCCGCGCCGAACTGCTCGTCGTCTTCGACCACATCGACGAATTCACCCGCGCTCGGGACACCTTCACACGGTTGTGTCTGACCGAGGCGGCAGCCGATGAATCGGGCGTCCTCCAGTCCTTCCTCGATGTCGTGCTCCGGCGCCGGGACCAGGTCCGGGCCGTCATGCAGCGCGGGATCGCCCGCGGTGACCTCCCGGCGGACATCGACGCCGACGCACTCCTCGACCTGTGGAACGGGTTCTTCGTCTACCGACGGTCCTTCCGGCCCGCTCCGGTGCATGACGACACGGTGCGGCAGCTGGTCGATCTCGCCCTGGCCGGACAGGTGCCGCGCCTGCCCGCCGTCGGCCGGACCGGCGGCGGCCCGGCCGACTGACCGGCATCCGAGCCGCGCCGACGTGCACGGATGCGCACCGGTGCGGCCGATGCCGGGGGGCCGCCGTCCGTGTCAGGCTTCCTCGTCCTCCGCGCGGCGCTCGCCCTCCGCCTGGGACGGCTGGGTGCGCATGGTGGCGGGGTGCCGCTCCTCGGCCGGGTCCCTGTCCTCGTCCAGCCTCTCGCCCTCGGCCTGCGACGGAGTCGGGTACTCGATGTTCTCCTTCATGGCAGCCTCCGTGGTCGGAACGCCTGCCTACAGATCGAGCGTATCGCGTCCGTCCGGTCCGACGCCGGGCCGGATCCGGCCGGTCAGTGCGGACGTCGGGCGAGCGGGCCGCTCCGGCGGCGCATCCCGAAGGCGTAGACGGCGGCGGCGGCCGGCGTCCCGACCGGGAGGGCGAGGTCGATGCCGCCCGCCGCGAGGCCAGCGGGCCCACGTGGAGCTCCGTGCTGACGCGGAGCACGGCCGCTGCCGTGCCGGACACCGGTGCGGTCCATCCGGCACCCCGCACCGCAGCTCTTCTCGCCACCCACTGACCAGCCCTCAAGGAGTCCGCCCGTGCATCCCGGCCTCGTCCTTCTCTCCGCCCGCCTCCTCGATGTCGTCACCGGCGAACCGCTCCCGCAGACCGCCCTGGCCGTCACCGACGGACGGATCTCCGCACTCGACGACGACCAGCGGATCCGCGCCCTCGCCGGACCGGCGACCACGGTGATCGATCTCAAGGGCGCCGTCGTGACGCCCGGCCTCGTCGACGGCCACATCCATCCCCTCATGGGCGCCGAGCTCACCCACGGCCTGGACCTGTCCGGATGCACCACCCTCGACGAGGTGCGTCGGGCCCTGGCGCGGGAGGCCGGATCGCTGGCTCCCGGAGCGTGGCTGCACGGCTGGGGCCTGGACCCGAACGTCTTCGGCGACCGGCCCGTCGCGTCCGCCACCATCGGACCGGTCCTGGACGGCATCCCGGCCGTTCTGCTGCTCTTCGACGCCCACTCCATGATCGCCAGCCACCGCGCGCTGGAGATCGCCGGCGTCGACGGGCCCCGACGGTTCGAGCAGTACGCCGAGATCGTGTGCGACGAGGCGGGCCGCCCCACCGGTCTGCTGCTGGAGGACGCCGCCTGCGAACTGGTCGAGCGGGCCGCACCGCCGGTCGCCCCCGCCTCGCCTCGGCGCTGCGCGAAGTGGCCGCGTCCGGACTCACCGGCGGACACGCCATGGACGCCAACGGGGAGAGCCTGTCGCTGTACGCCGATCTCGACGAGGCGGGTGAACTGCCGCTGCGCCTGCGGGTCGCACCCTGGCTCCAGCCCGGAGCCGACGGCCGGGCCGTGGCCGACCTCATCGCCCAGCAGGGCCGGGGCGGCCGGCTGTGGGAGGTGGCGGGCGTCAAACTGTTCATGGACGGCACCATCGACAACGGCACCGCCTGGCTGGAGCGCCCCGACTGCCACGGCGAGTCCACGCACGCCTTCTGGCCCGACCCCGCGGCCTTCAGCAGGATCATCGGCGAACTCCACCGGGCCGGTGTCCCCACCGCCACCCACGCCATCGGGGACGCCGCCGTGCGCCACGTCCTGGACGCGGTGGAGGCGTCGACGAGCGCGGAGTACCGCGGCGTACGGCACCGGGTCGAGCACATCGAGACGGTCCCCGACGACACCCTGCGCCGGTTCGCGGAGCTCGGTGTCGTCGCGTCGATGCAGCCGACCCACTGCTGTGACTTCACCCGCGCCGACCACACCGACAACTGGTCCCGGCGGCTCGGCGAGGAGCGCGCCGCGCACGCCTGGCGCTGCCGCGACCTGTGGGAGTCCGGCGCCACCGTCGTACTCGGCTCGGACTGGCCCATCGCCCCCTACCCGCCGCTGACCGTGATGGCCGGCGCCCGCCACCGCCGCCCCAGCCGCGACCTCAGCCGGCCGCCGCACAACCCCGGCCAGGCCCTCATCGCCCTCGAAGCGCTCCAGGGCATGACCCTCAATCCGGCCTACGCGGCAGGCGCGGAACACGAGTCGGGGCGCCTGGCCATCGGCCACCGGGCGGACCTCACCGCATTCGCGGAGAGCCCGCTCGCCACGCCCGCCACCGACCTGGCCGGCCTTCCCGTCGTGCTCACCGTGGTCGACGGCCGCACCACCCACCGCGACGCCGGCCTGTGACGGCCCCTCGCCCCTCGCCCCGGCCCCTCAGCGGTCCTTCTCCGCGCCGGTCACACTCCGCTGTGTACGCGGGCGGCGCGGTACGTCAACGGTGATGACAACGCGGTTGACCCCGGTGTGGCGAAAGGATGGCGCAGGCGCGGCCGACGGCACAATGGGGCTGACCTGAGCGAAGGAGTGCGCAGTGGAGCCACGTACGGGGAACTCGGCCGCGGCGGCGAAGGGAAAACAGACCGACTCCGGCCGCCCGCGGCCGTCACTCAGTACTCGGCTGATCGTCGAGGCGTGCCTCGCGCTGATGGACGCCGAAGGTGCCGACGCACTGACGTTCCGCCGGGTCGGCGCCCAGCTGGGCGCCGACCCCACGGCGCTCTACCGGCATTTCCGCAACAAGGATGATCTGCTGCTCGCGGTGGCGGACCACCTGCTGGAGGAGGGCCTCGAAGGGTTCGAGCCCTCGGACGACTGGCGGCAGTCCTTGCGCGGACTGTTCATCCGCGTGCACAAGGTCTATCTCTCGCACCCGCGTGCCGCCGTGCTCGCCACGGTACGCATCACGCGGCGACCGGCCGAGATGCGGGTGATCGAGCTGACCCTCACCGCACTGTCCGACGCGGGGTTCCCGCCCGAGCAGGCGGTGCGCCACTACCGGGCACTGGTGGACTTCCTGCTGGCCCGGTCGTGCTTGGACGCCACCTACCGCACGCTCGACGCGCACACCCGCCGGGGCGACGAGTCGGCCTGGTCCGGCGAGTACGCCGCCGTACCCGCCGCGACCCACCCCCATATCGCCGCGGCGGCCCCCTACTTGGCTTCGGTGGACGACGACGCCGACTTTGATTTCGCACTGGACCTGATGCTGGACGCCATTGCCGCCCGCGCCCCCGGGAGTGGCTGAACGGCTCGGCGCCACCTGCGAGAATTGCTAGCCGGCGCGCCTCAGGCCGATGCGGTCGATGGCGCATGTCCCGGGGGTTTTGGTGCTGTCGGGGTGCTGCCCGACGTGGGTCAGCCGGAGCGTGTTGGTTCCCGCCCGCACGGACACCTGGCTGAACTCGGGCTCGGCGTAGGTCATCACCGGGCTGTAGAGGTCGAGCGGTGCTCCGACCGTGGCGCCGTTCACCGACAGCCGGTAGATGCCCCGGGAGTCGTGCCGCTTCACCCGCAGCCGCAGGGTCCGCAGCCCGGCTTCCGGCGACTGGAATGTGCAGGTCAGAGCGGAGCCGGGCGTGTCCGGTGTGAACAACACGCCGTGGCCAGCGCCGCATTGGGGGTCGGCGAAGACCTCCGCGCGCCCGCCCGATGCGGAGAACGCGAGCGCTTCCGCCTCCGCCACCCAGTCCAGCGGGCGCGGCGTCCAACTGCCGCGTGAATCGCAGAGCGCCACGCGGGTACGGTCGGTGGCGGCCTCCGTGTCGGTGTAGGCGACCAGACGGCCGTCGGGCGAGAAGCCCGGATGGGGGTGGCCGGGGTGGGCGGATCCCCAGCCCACCAGGCCGAGCGTGCGCGGCGGGTGTACACCGGTCAGGTCCACCAGGGCCACCGAGCCCACCTGCCCGAGTGCCGAACCGTTGCGACCGTTGGTGTCGGTGACCGCCCAGCGGCCGTCGGCGGAGATGTCGCAGTGGTTGTACGTGCCGTTCGTGCTTGAGGGGCCCGGCGCCAGCAGCCGGTCCGGCCGGTCGTCCGGGTAAACCATCCACAACCCCGCCGAGCTGCCGCCGATACCCACGACGAGACTCCCGGTGTCGGCGCGGGACTTCCACACGCCGTGGGTGCCGACCGGCACGCCCGCAGCGGCCTGGTCCCAGATCATCTTGCCGTTCGGCGCGTGCACCGGGTGCAGGGCCCAGGAGTGAATGTTGCCGCCGAGCGCGTAGCCGATCCATTCGGGATCGTGGGCGCTGTACTGGAAGTGGGTGGCGAGTACGCTCCCGGAGAAGACCTCTCGCACCCGGCCGCCGTTGAGTTCGATCTCCACCGCCGTGGTGGGACCGGCGGTGATCGGTGCCGGGTAGTGGCTGCACAGCACCCGGTCGCCCGCCGGATGCAGATTGACGACGACACTGAGCGCGCGGCCCGGCGGCGGTGAGTAGAGCTTCACGGGCGAGGGGGCGGCCAGATCGATCAGCCAGACCGCGTTCTCGGCGCAGGTGACGAGGCGTCCGGAGTGGATGTTCCACCAGACGAACGGATTCCGGTCACCCGCCGGGGTGGCGAACCGTGCCAGGAACCGCTCCGTGCCGGAGCGGACGTTCACCTCCCACAGACTCGTGGCCCCGGTCTCCCGCTGCCCGAGCACGATGCGGTCGGCGTCCACGAATCCGTTGTGCGTGGGGTACGTGAAGTAGCGCCGCTGGTCGAACGTACTGAGGTGGCGCAGCTCGAACGGTTCCTGGGCGGTGGCGGTGGCGGCGGCTGCGGCGGCCGTGCCCACGCCTCCCGTCCCGGCGGTGAATCCTGCGGCCAGTGCTGCCAGCCCGGCCATGCGGCCGAACCCTCTGCGGGTGATCTCACTCATGGCGTCCTCACTCATGCGTGCTCACTGTGGGTGGCGCCCAGCTTCGAGCCCGCCGATGGAGGAAGTCAAGGTACTAATACGAATTAGTAGCGGCGTGGGGCCGGTGTCGGAGTGCGTGGGGTCCATCGGCCGGGATCGGCTGTCACAGGCGGCTACTGGTCTCGGCCAGCCATCGGTGCGGCGACGGACACTGTGCCGGGTGACCTCGCCGATGACGAGGCGGCCGAGAGGTGGCGCGGCGGGACGCCGAGTGGGGCGTGGACGCGCTGGTGAACAACGCCGGCCCGTTCGCCGAGCACGACCGGGAGTCCGCGGAGCCGGCTGCCTGGCTGGAGGCGATGAACGGCACAACACGGTGAGCCCCGGGGTGATCGTCGCCGACGGCATGCGGAAGATGTTCGAGGACGGGGCGGCCGCCCGGGGCCGGCCGGGGGAGTGGCCAGAGCCGGAACCGCTGGTGGTGGCCGAGTACGCGCCGAACCCGACGGGCCGGCTGGGTACCGCCGACGACATCTCGGCGGCGGTGGCATTCCTGCTGGACCCGCGAAGGCGGCCGCAGCCGGCGCCCGACCGCCGGAGACCGGCAGCGCACACAACTTCGAGCAACCACCGCCGAGTTCAGAGATGCCGCCGCGCCGAGCGGGACCGTGCGTCCGGCCTCAGGGCTCGATCGTCAGCACCTCGGACACGGGGCGACGAGGTGTGCACGGCCCTTCGGGCCCGTAACCGAGACGCACGATCATCTGCGGGTGCCCCGTGCCGAGAGCCGGGTCGCGCAGCAGATGCCGGAGTTCCGGCCATTCCAGGGGCTGTGTCGCGAACGAGGCGACGAGCCCGTGCCGTACGGCGATGAGCAGGACGCGCTCCAGGGCCTGACCGGCACGCAGCCAGTTCACCGGGCGGTCGCGCACGGTACGGAGCAGGGCGAGCTGCGGCCGGTCCTCGAACGGGGCGTGCGCCCGGCCCGGAATGACGTCCGTACCGGCGAAGTCCCGGTTGACCGCCCTGCCCGATGCGTCGGTAGGGCCGAAGGCGTAGTCCGGGACACCGTCGACCGCTGCCTCCACCTTGGTGTCCCGGGTCCAGTAGCGCTGCTCCGCGTCTCTCGCCGGGTCGCTCAGGTCGAACCCCTCGGCGTCCCGGATCAGTACCAGCACCCGCTCCAGGTGCTCCGGCGGCAGAAACGAGAAGTCGGCCTCCTCGGCGCGGGCCGCGTCGACGAGGCGCGCGCGGACGTCGTCGGGGATCACCCGGTCGTCGAACGGATAGCGGCTGGTGTGCCGGTCCCGGATCGCGGGGTGCAGAGCGGCGAGGGCCGCATCCGGCGGCTGCGCTGCTACGCGGCTGCGCTCCGCCAGGCGGACGGTCGCCATGACGACCGGATCGACGGGAACCGGAAGCAGAGTGGTCAGCGCGTCCAGGCCCCGGTACGACGCCGACACCCGCAGATTCAGCAGCGCCGCACCGCACCCCACGTGCAGGGCGCGCGTGGCGGGGTCCGCCTCCGGCATCTCGCGGTCGAACTCCGCCCGGAGCGTGAGCGTCCGGCCGGCCCGCCCGTACCGGAACCGCCAGGGCTGGGCGTTGTGCATGGACGGGGCGGCGGTGGCATCGGCGACGAGCTCCTTCAGCATCGTGTCGTCGAGCGGCTGTGCAGGCATCCGGCACTTCCCGCGGCGCAGCGCACGGTGTCCTTCCACCGTCCCACGTCCACCGTCCCACGTCCGGCGGGCCCGGCGCGAGGGGCCCGATCGCGCAGCGCGATGTCCGAATAGCGCCGGATCCGATGTCCCGGGCGAGCCAGCATTGACCACAGGGGCCACCGGTATCCCGTTCGGTACCGCACCGGGCTCCGCGCACCCACGAACCAGGGATCCCCCAGGAACCGGGGATCAGGAACCAGGAACCAGGAACCAGGCCCATGATCGATACGACACACCCGGCCGGATCCGTGCGCGACCAGGTCGACGCCACCGACTGGGCCGCACTCACCGACGAGATCGCCGCATACGGCAGCGCACCGACCGGGCGGCTTCTCACTCCCGCCCAGTGCCGGGAGATCGCCGCCCTGTACGACGAGACCGAACGCTTCCGCACCACCGTCGACATGGCCCGCCACCGGTTCGGCTCCGGCCAGTACCGCTACTTCACCCACGATCTGCCCGCAGTGGTACGGGAGTTGCGGGAGGCGTTCTACCCGCGCCTGCTGCCCATCGCCCGCGACTGGTCCGCGAAGCTGGGCAGGTCCGCGCCGTGGCCCGAGGAGCTCGCCGAATGGATCGGCATGTGTCACGCGGCGGGGCAGTCCAAGTCCGCCCAGATCCTGCTGCGTTACGGTGCCGGAGACTGGAACGCCCTGCACCGCGACGTATTCGGCGACATGCTCTTCCCGCTCCAGGTCGTCATCGGACTCGACGTGCCCGGCACCGACTACACCGGTGGCGAGTTCCTCATGACCGAGCAGCGGCCCCGCGCGCAGTCCCGCGGATCGGCCGCCACCCTTCTCCAGGGACACGGACTGGTCTTCACCACCCGTGACCGGCCGGTCGCCTCCAAGGGTGGCTGGTCGACGGCGCCCATGCGCCACGGAGTCAGTACCGTCCGCTCCGGCCGGCGCCGCACCCTCGGCCTCGTCTTCCACGACGCGCAGTGAACGACACGGTCTCCCGCGACCCGGTCTCCCGCGACAGGGCCTTCCGCGACACGGTCTCGCACCGGCCGGCTACGAGCCGCCGGACCGGAGGCCGTGGTGCCGCGGCGGGTCGGTGCGACCGGCGGCCAGCGCCGCGTCCGGAACCGGCGCGAGGGGGCTGGCGGCGTAGGCGTCGGGGACCGTGCAGGCCCGCAGATAGGCGGCGATCACGGCCGTCGCGCGCGCTCTCCAGCCCCGGGCGGTGCGGTCGGGGATCATCCGCATCACAACGCGCCCTTCGCGTGCCGGGCAGCGGCCTCGGCCAGTCCTGTGATCAGGGGGTGGGGCCTGGTGCCGTCGCCGTGCAGTTCGGGCTGGAAGAGGGTGGCGAGAAAGAAGGGGTGTCCGGGCAGTTCGGCGATCCGCACCTCGCCCGCGTCATCGATGCCGGTGAAGCACAGCCCGTGCGAGCGCAGCAGTTCGAGATGGCGCGGATTGGGGCCGTAGTTGCAGTAGTAGCGCTCCACCGTGCGTTCGGCGCCCAGGAGTTGAGCGGCCCACGAGCCGTCGGTGAGCTCGATCGCACCCTCGTGGCCGACCAGCGAGCAGGCCAGCGGGATGAGCACCGCGTCCTCGGCGGCGGTCAGCGGCGCGTTCTCGGCGTGACCGGCGTCCGTCAGGCCGCACACATTGCGGGCGTACTCCAGCAGCGCGTGCTGGAAGCCCCCGCAGGTGCCCAGGAACGGGATGCCGTTCTCGCGGGCGGTACGGATGGCCGCGAGCGCCCCCGCCTCGCTGCGGTACGGGCTGCCGGGCAGCATCCAGACTGCGTCGAACCCCTCGATGCCCTCCTCGGCCTCCTGCGTGGGGATCCAGTAGGCGTCGAGGTCAAGACCGTCGCGGTTGCGCAGGGACTCCAGCAGAACGGGGACGCGGGTGTGGGAGCGGACGGCCGGATCCCGGTCGCCGACCAGGGCGATACGTGCGGTGTGGGTCATGCGCCCATCGAAGCCCAGCTTCCGCATCACGTCCAACGATGATCGGTGCATTCGGCATCAGCAATACTGATACTCATGGATCCGCATCTGCTGCGTACCTTCGTCGCCGTCGTAGAGAACCGCTCCTTCTCCGCCGCCGCCCAGGCGCTCGGCTACACCCAGTCCGCCGTGTCGCAGCACATCGCCGCCCTGGAGAACGACCTCGGCGCCCGGCTCGTGGAGCGCCGCCCCGTGGGGCCGACAGCGGCGGGCGAGAGGCTCATGGAGCACGCCTCCCCGCTGCTGCTCCGCCTCAACGCCGCCCGTGCCGATGTGGCCAGGGTCGGAAGGACGCACACCGCCGCACTGACCCTCGCCTGTAGTCCCGCGGCCCTCACACCCCGCGTAGCCGGTGACCTGGCTCGCCTGCGCACCTGCACGGCGGGGCTCGCGGTGGACGTCCAGGTGCTCGGACGGGCGGCGGTGGTGCAGGCGGTGCTCACCGGAGCCGCGGACCTGGGCCTGATCGACGGCGCGGCTGCCCCCAGCGACCCACTGCCGACGCCCGACACCGGACCCGTGACCGGGCTGGCAGTGGCCGAGGGGCCCCTGGCCGTGCTTCTCCCCGCCGGCCACCCACTGGCGCACCGGCGGACCCTGCGCCTCTTCGACCTGGCCGACGCCCACTGGATCGACGCACCCGACACCGCCGTACCGCTCGCCCAGCTGCGCGCCGCTGCCAACACCGACGGGTTCCGCCCGCACCTGACGTACCGCGGAACCGATGTGCACGGCCTCGGGACACTGGTGGCTGCCGGGCACGGCCTGGCGGCCCTGCCCCTCGCCCTCGCCCCGGCCCTGCCGGGCACCGCCGGGATCCCGCTCTCCGCCCCTCGCCTGGTCCACCGCACCGAAGTGCTCCGTCCCAGGGCCCCGTCGGCGGTCGCTCAGGCACTCGTCGCCGCGCTCACCGGCTGACCTGCGCGGGGGAGAGAAAGGGTGTGGGGCGGCCGGGTCCGGGTCAGCCGGTGCGGTCGATGAGGTACGGGAAGAGCGCCAGGATTTCGCCCAGCGCGGCCGGTGCGAGCGGTACGGTCTCCAGGCTGCGGCGGGCGATGTCCACCTGCCGGTGGGCCTCGGCCAGGGTGGCGGTGCGTCCGCCGGCCTCCTCGACGAGTTCGGCCGCCCGGCGGGCCTCGGAGTCGTCGAGCGGGTTGCCGGTGCCGAGCAGCAGGGCGAGCCGGCGGGCGGCGGGACCGTCCGTGGCCAGCGCGGAGAGGACGGGGTACGTCTTCTTCAGCCGGCGGAGATCGCTGTGCACGGGCTTGCCCGTGACCTCGGGGTCTCCCCACGTCCCCAGGAGATCGTCCACCGCCTGGAACGCCACCCCGAGGTGCCGGCCCGCCCGGGCGAGCGCCTCGACGGTCGTGGCCGGGGCTCCCGCGAGCACGGCGCCCAGACCGGCCGCGCAGCCCAGCAGCGCACCCGTCTTGTTCTCGGCCATCCACCGGTACTCGTGCGGCTGGACCGCTTCGGGCCCGCTCCACGGCCTGGACTCGAAGAGCAGGTCGTCGGCCTGACCGCGCACCAGGTCGGTCAGCGTTCCGGCGAGCTGCCGGACCGCCGCCGCACTGTGCCTTCCGGGCGCCTCGGCCAGGGTCCGCACGGCCAGCGCGAAGAGCGCGTCGCCCGCGAGGATCGCCGGACCGGTTCCGTACGCCTTCCACACGGTGGCCCGCTGCCGGCGGGTCTCGTCGCCGTCCATGATGTCGTCGTGGAGGAGCGAGAAGACATGGATCAGTTCCACGGCGACCGCACCGACGACCGCATCCCGCGCCGGGGCGCCGGCGGCCTCGGCGCTGAGCAGTGTGAGCGCCTGGCGGATCCCCTTGCCCTGTGAGCCCGGGGCGGGGCTGCCGTCCGTCGTGGCCCACCCGAGGGAGAAGGCGGCCATCTCCGCATGCCACGGATGCAGCTGCCGCACGGCCTGCGCGAGCGCCGGGCGCACCTGGTCGCGGCAGCGGACGAGCACCTCCGGCGGCGCGGCCTGCCGGGTTGCGGGCGGTGGCGTCATCGTCGTCCGCTCTCCTCGTCCGTGCCGCCGTCGACCGGCGTTACGCCCAGCTCGGCGTACGCCTTGTCCACCATGTCCCGGGCGTTGAGCAGGCCGATCCGGCTGAGGGTGCGGCGCAGTTCGTTCAGGTCCGCCGCGGTGTCGTCGCGGTCGCGGCCGAGCCGGGCCAGCGACTTGACGAGCCCGAGCCGGGCCAGCGCCTCGCCCCGGGGCTCGGTCATGGCACGGAACTCCGCGAGCGCCTCCTCGTACATCCCGCGCGCCTCCTCGTACCGCCCGGCACGGAAGAGCACGTTGGCGCGCATCTTGTGGTTGTAGGCGAGGGCGCTGGACAACTTCATTTCACGGCAGGTGAGTTCGGCCTCCGCGAGCAGCGCGAGGGCACGCTCCGGATCGTTCCGCAGGGAGATGATGTCGGCCATGCCGCGCAGGGCCCACGCGCGGCCGCGCCGGTCGTCCGCGTTGCCGGCCAGCTCGGCCGCCTCCTCGAACATGGCCAGGGCGGTGTCGAGCGAGCCCGTGTTGCGGTGGATCTGCGCGATCCCCTCCAGCGCCCACACGGTGTGACGCGCCTCGCCGCGCACACGTGCCTCGGCGAGCAGCTGCTCGTGCAGGGCCGCGACGGTGCGGTAGTCGCCCTGGATCCGGCCGGTCTCCGCGAGGCCGGCGAGGGAGTAGCCGCGGGCGACTATGTCCCCGCCACGCTTGCCCATGTCGGCGGCGAGCCCCAACAGCCGGAACGCGAGCCTGAGTTCACCACGCTGCCTGGCCAGAGTCCCGCCGCTCCAGAGCGCCCAGGCCATCGCCCCGAGGTCGCCGGCCGAGCGGGCGGACCGGTAGCTGGCCTTCCAGGCCCGATCGGCTTCCGTCACGTTGCCGAGCCGGCGGTGCGCCTCGGCGACGGCGAGCCCGCACCGGGCCACCTCCTGTTGTGAACCGGAGAGTTCGGCCTCCCTCAAGTGGCGTACACCTTCCGCAAGTACATCTGCGAGAGAGGAGTTCACCGACATCTTGGTGAGTGCGCCTTGGTACTCGGGCGCCAGTGCCTTGCTGTGCATGGGAGCCTTTCGTGCGTGCCCGGATCGGAACAGGGCATGACTATGCGCTCGATGTATACATTCGGTGCATAGATGCCCGGTCGACGAACCCGGGTGCTCGTGGGGTCGGGCGGGGGCTTCGGACGTGACTGAGTGGCTGCTGCTCGTGGCTGTCGCTTGTGGCGACCGCGTTGCTGTGGATCAAGCTTGTTATGAATCAGGACGACAGTCGTGCGTCCGAGGTTGCTCCGCGATCGACGGAAGTCGACATCGCTGCTGCGGCGGGGCTGCTGTCCCGTGTCCGGAACGTGGCCGTCGGGCCGGAACCGCCCGACGTCGCCGACTCCGCCCGTAATGGCGAAGAGTGTTAGCGGTTACTGTCGCCGCCATGTGCCCTGGCCATAGTAAAAGACAGAAACATTTGAGAGCCCCTTGCGCCCCATGGCAATCGCTTACATGCTGACGCGCAGCCCCCACGACCCTCCGATTCCATTGATCCTCAAGGGAGTTCCCGGATGCGTCCTGCCCGATCGCCGTTCACCACCCCGGCCCCCGGTACGTCGGACGGCTCCATGCCGCGTGCCATGAATCGCCGGACCGTCCTCGGCTCCCTAGCCGGCGCCGGTGCGGCAACCCTGCTGGGCGCGGGCCCGGCCGCCGCCCGGCAGACCGGACAGTGGGGCGGACAGCGGGCCGGACACGGCTCGGAGGACACGCTCCTGGTCAAGGCGTTTCCGGACGCCGAGAAGGAGCGCATGCGACTGGCCCGCGCCCTCCGGTCCAGCGACTTCATTCCCACCGGCCGGTATGCCCCGGCGGGCAGGCCCATTTCGGTGACGGTCCGTCCGGCGGGCGGCCGCGTACCGGTGCTGCACATCGGCACCTTCGACTACTACAACGAGGACGCCGCGCTCCAGGAGCCGCGAGCCGTACCGCTGCGCCCGGGTCACAACACGGTCGGGGATGTCCACGGCGGCCCGATCTACCTGAGCTTCGCGGGGGAGGGCGAGCGTGCCGCCGTAACCTTCGGCCCCGGTACCCCGCGCATGGCGGTCTTCGAACTCGGCCGCACCGATGAGGCCGCCTTCCAGCAGCAGCTCGACGAGAGGGCCGACGTCCCCTGGGTCGAGCTGATCACCGGTCGGGCGATCCTCACCCTCACTCGCGAAGGCGCGCTGCTCTACCGGGACGAGGACCACGCGAAGCTGATGGGGCTTTTCGACACCGTCATCGACAGTCATGCGCGCATCAGCGGCCTGGACGGCAGGGGGCGGCTCAACCGCCCCAAGGCGGGCCGCTACCACTTCAACGAGGTCGGCGTCGTGCCCAGCGGGGTGGGGGCCTACGCCTGGCACGGGTACAACGGCTTCCCGCGCGCCTACATGGACCGGCTGTGCACGGTGGCGGGCCTCAGCACGCGGGGCTGGGGGCTGTACCACGAGCTCGGCCACCTCAACCAGCAAGGCGCCTATCAGGCCGACCAGTTGACCGAGGTCACCGTCAACATCTACTCACTGGCCGCGCAGCGCACCCTCGGTCAGACCTCCAACCTGCTGACGGCCGACCCGAAGACCGGGCTGAACCACTTCCAGACCGCGCTGCCGAAGCTCGGCACCAGCGGAATCAGCTACGAGAAGACCTTCGGCGCGTACGAAAAGCTCGTCCCGCTACGGCAGTTGGAGCTGGCCTTCGGCGAGGACTTCTGGCCGAAGCTGCACCGGCTCGTACGCAGTGAGCACCAGAACGAAGCTCCGGTCGACGACTACACGTACGACCCCGTCATCAACGCCCGCCAGTACCTGGCCCTGGCGAGCTGTGCCGGCCGAACCGCCGGATACGACCTCACCGACTTCTTCGTCCACAAGTGGGCCCTGCCGATCGACTCCGAGGGCGTCGCCGCGCTCGCTGCACTGGGCCTGCCGAAGCCGCCCGTCGATCCCAGCACGCTCACCGACTGACCGGGGCCGGCCCCGCGGCCCGGTGGGCCGCGGGGTGCCGGGCCGGAAGTCCGCGAAGCCGTGCGCGGCAAGAGCCGAAAGTCCGCAGAGCCTGACACGGCAAGAGCCGGAAGGCCACAGCGCCTGACACGGCAAGAGCCGGAAGGCCACAGCGCCTGACACGGCAAGAGCCGGAAGGCCGCAGAGCCGTACACAACGAGAGAGCGCGTCGTCAGTCCAGCAGACCAGCCAAGGAGATGACATGAGCACGCCATCGACAATCCGCTCCGCTACACCCGCCCGCAGGCGTCCGCGGCGCCTGATGAGGTCGGGTACGGTCCTCGCCGCCACCACGCTGCTCGCGCTCGGCGCGGCGGGACAGTCCTGGGCCTCGACACCGATCCTCCGCTGGACCACGAACGCACCCACCCCCGTGTCCACGCTGATCCTGCCGATGTCCGTGGACTCCGCGCCGGACGCGTCCGGCGTCTACTTCGCGTACTACACCACCCTGGAGAGCGGCACACGCCCCTACGCCGGCCTCCAGCCGAAGCCCGTGGACGCGAACGGCAACCGCGTGCTCCAGGCGGTCTTCAGCTCCTTCAACGCCGATGCCACGACGACGGACGACCACTGCACCTACGGAGCCGACGGCGGCGCCGGAGTGAGCTGTGCCGTCCGGTTCCGCTACACACCGGGGACGATGTACTCCCTGGTGCTCAAGCGGGCCAGTGCGACCGGGGCGACGCAGCTGATGACGGGGGACGTCGTCGAGACGGCGACCGGGGCGGCGGTGGCGCACATCGGCAGTTTCGGGCTGCCATCGGCCTCGGGCCGGTTCAAGAACGCCGATCAGGGATTCATCGAGCCCTACCTCGCCGCGGGCTGCGGCCAGCGGATCACCGTGACGTACGGCAAACCGGTCGGCGCCGAGGCCGGCGTCGCCCATACGGGCAGCCTTCCCACGGTCACCGACCCGTCGTCCGGAAGCTGCCTGAGCACCGCCTCGCAGACCACGAGCCGGGGGCAGCAGGTCACGGTCACGGGCAACGCGGCTCCGGCCGCGCCCGAACCCGCAGCGGACTGAATCCTTGAACCCAGAACCATGGCCGGGCCAGGTCCCCTGCTCCTGCGAAGCGCTACCCGCGCCCACTGGCTAAGCTCGACGAGGGGCCCAGAACGGGACGGAGGCTCCCATGACGACTCTCGAACCACGCGATGTCCCCCCTCGCCTCGCCACCGGTGCGTTCATCCTGAACTCCGGATTGGGCAAGCTGAATGCCGACGCGGAGACGGCCCAGGGTGTGCATGGCATGGCCTGTGTCGCCTATCCGTTCCTGAAGAAGATCGACCCGGAGCGGTTCACCCGGCTGCTCGCCTGGTCGGAGATCGCGGTCGGCGGAACGCTGCTCGCCCCTTTCGTGCCGACCCGGCTGGCCGGGCTCGCGCTGACAGGGTTCTCCGGGGGCCTGGTCGGTCTGTACCTCCGGGTTCCCGGGATGCGGGAGCCCGGGAGCCTTCGCCCCACCCAGAACGGCGTCCCGCTCGCCAAGGACTTCTGGATGCTGGGCATCGGTCTCGGATTCCTGGGTGCCCATGCCCGCCGGCCGCGCACGGCCGCGTCCAGATGTCCATGGCACCGGTCCCGGGGCTGACCCGACGCCCCGGGACGGTACGGACGACGCCCGGCTCCGTGGCGGGGCCCGCACATCCAAGGAGTGATCATGAGTGAGTCGGACGAGCTGCGCAATCGCGTGCAGCAGATGCGAGCCAAGGCGAAGGACCTGAACAACGAGGCCGAGCATGCCACCGACCCCGAGGAGCGCCGGCGTCTGAAGGAGAAGGCCCGCAGGATCGAATCGGAGAGCGAGCAGGTCAGCGGCATGGCGAGTGGGGACATCTACCCCATGAAGTGAGGCCGGTGGAGTCCGGCACCACCCCCCGGGCTCCCGCACCCGAGCGGGAGCCCGGGGGAATGCCGCCGCGCCCCGGACGTTGAACAACGGTGTGAGCTCAGTGATCGCATCCACCCGGTTCTCCGTCCTCGACCGCTCCCGCATCCGTGCGGGGCACGACGGCCCGCAGGCGCTGCGCGACTCGGTGCGCCTCGCGCAGGAGGCCGAGGCGCTCGGTTACCACCGGTTCTGGGTGTCCGAGCACCACAGCGTGCCGGGCGTCGCCGGTTCCGCGCCGGCCGTGCTGGCCGCAGCCGTCGCGGCCGCCACCTCCACCATCAGGGTCGGCACCGGCGGCGTCATGCTGCCCAATCACCAACCACTGCTGGTGGCCGAGCAGTTCGGCGTGCTGGAGTCCCTGTTCCCCGGCCGGATCGACATGGGTCTCGGCCGCTCCGTGGGCTTCACCGACGGCATCCGCAAGGCGCTGGGACGGGACAGGTCGGCCGTCGAGGACTTCGCCGGACAGCTCGCCGAACTGCTCGGCTGGCTGGACGGTACCCAGCGCTCCCACCCGCAGGTGCATGCCCTTCCCGCCGAGGGGCTGCGCATCCCGCCGTTCCTGCTGGCCACCGGCGAGGGCGCGGGCATCGCGGCCGCTGCCGGGCTGCCGCTGGTGGTGGGCGACCTCCGGGGCCGGGAGAAGCTGCTGCGCGCCGTCGAGCGCTACCGCCGCGAATTCCGCCCCTCCGCCTGGGCCGCGGAGCCCTATGTCGTCGTGTCGGGGACGATCGCGGTGGCCGGGAACCGGGAGGAGGCCCGCCGGATCCTGATCCCGGAAGCATGGTCCATGGCCCATTCCCGGACCCATGGCGTCTTCCCGCCGCTCGCTCCCGCCGAGCGGATCGAGGCGCGGACCATGACGGAGAAGGAGCGCGGTTTCTACGAGCAGGGGATGCGCGGCCACCTGTACGGCACGGAGGACGAAGTGGTCACGGGGCTCGAATCGGCCATCGAGGAGACCGGCGCCGACGAGGTGCTCGTCACGACCAGTACGTACGACCGTGTCGCCCTGCTCGACTCGTTGCGTCGCCTGGCCCGGATCGCGCGGCCGTCCCCGGGCCGGGCCGGGCCCGGCGCGATCCGGTGACCGGCCCGCGCCCGGTGTTCCGTCACCGGGGGCACCAGTCGGACTCCGGCCATGTGTACTGGTCGAAGCCGTCCCGGGCCATCGCGCACGGGGCGTGGACCGGCGGCCCGCATACTCTGGACCGGATACGTCGTGACGGTGGAGGGGTGGGCATGCGAACGGTGTACTGCGGGGAACTGCGCGTCGCCTACGGGCAGTTCTACGTGGACAGCAGGCCCGACGAGGAGGGGGAGTACGTCGGTCTGCCGGAGACCTTCGCCGGGCAGGCCGGCGGGCTCTGCGGGGCCGCCGTGCCGGGATATCTGTTTCTGAACACGGGCCTGCACACCGGGGAGGTGGGGCTGACCGTCGAGGTGCACGACACCGCCCCTCCGCTCGACGACAGCTGGGAGGACGTGGTGGAGGCAGCGTTCCGGCCCGCTTCCGGGTCCACGGTCGTCCTGCCATGGGGTGACGGTCCCCTCGTGTCGCTGGATCTGCCCGTGACCGGCCACCGGGTCCGGTACTGCGGACGCGACATGGACCGGGCCCGCGAGGAGGAGCTCGCCATTCTCTCCGGTGAGGCGGCGGCCGACCGGTACCTCCTGCAGTTCTGGCCGGCGGCGCCCCGCCCCGACGAGGTCGTCAAGCAGACGGCGGGCGCCGCGGCGTACTGGCACCAGTGGGCACGCGCCCTGCCGCCGCCTCCGTCGCCGGAGGAGCGCGCCGAGGCACGGCGCCTGCGGGCCGAGAAGCAGGCGCGGGCCGAGGCGGCCGAACAGAGGCGTTCCGAAGCCCTGGAGTGGGGCGGGCGGTTGCCCAGCCGGGCCCTTCGGGACGTCGGCGGCAATGTGGCGGGGCTGCGGGCCCTGGACTGCGGCCTCCCGCACGCGGTGGACGCGGCGGGACCTGCGGCCCAGCGGTCGATCGCCCGCTGGGCCGCCCACCGTGCGTACGCGGAAGCCGGTCTCGACGGCATCGACTGGATCACGCCCGCGCTCGAAGCCATGGACCTCGGACACGAGCTGCCCGCGCCGTTCGACGATCTCCAGCGCGCCTGGGACCGCTTCTTCGCCGACCCGGCCATCCCGCACACCCTCGTGGACTCGACCGACGGCAGCCGGGGAGGGATCCTGAAACAGGCCATGGCCGTGCCCGCCCTGTTCGACGCGACGGAGACGGTGCCGCTGCGTGCCGCGCTCGACGCGCTGTTCGCCGCGGCGGTCACGTACGGCAGCGACTACCCCCGCCTGTTCGACGAGGTGCGCCGCCGGTTCAGCCTGCCGTAGGCCGTGGCCGGGCCAACAGGGTGGTGGCGATGGCGACCTGGGCCGGCTCCAGAGCGGTCTTGCCGTCCTCGATGTCCCACAGCGCGTTCTGCAGGACGCGGCCCAGCGTCCAGCCGATCGCCCGCTGCCGGTCCAGGCCGAGCACCTCGGTCAGCCGGTCGAAGCGGCGGAGCACCGCGCGGGGCACATCGCCGGTGGCCACGACCTCGTCCCAGCGGTTGTGCATCGCCGGCATCAGGTCGAAACCGGGATCGCCGGCCAGGGGTTCCGGATCGATGGCCAGCCATGGCTCCCGCTCTCCGGCGAGGACGTTGTCGTAATGCAGGTCCCAGTGCAGCAGGCGGTCACCGGGTTCGCCGATGAGTTCGGCCACCGCGGCGGCGCAAGTACGTACCAGTCGCTGCTCGGCCGGATCGCGCAGCCGCGGCACGCTGCCGGGCACCTCGTCGAGCATGGCCGCCGCGATGTCGGCCAGCCGCCGGAAGCCCGGCGGCGCGGGCACCGCGACCAGGCGTGCCAGCAACTCGGCGAGAATCTGTACGGCGGCCGTCTCGTCGGCCACCGCCGACAACGGCCGTGCGGTGTCCAGCCGTTCCAGCAGCATGGTGCCGGTGTCCGGGTCGTGGTCGAGCAGATGCACCACGCCGTCGCCGTTCCACACCCGCAGACCCGGCACGGCGTCGATGTTCTCCTCGGTGACCTCCTGGAGCTTCAGCACGGCGGGCGTGCCGTCCGCGCGGATCACCGGCAGCACCAGCGAGGCCATGCCGTGCGCCGAGGGGCCGTCCGGCCGCAGGCTCCAGCGGTCCAGGAAGTCCGCGGCCAGCCCGGGGAGCGCGGCGATCCAGGCTCGGGCGGACGCCCCGCCGTTGCCGCCGTAGGACGCGGCGAACGCGTCGGGGATGTCGATGGGTCGGGACGTACTCATGTGTCTCTCCTTCGTCTGATCCGGATTCGGTCGGTACGAGGGAGGTTCACGGTGGTGCCCGGGGGCCGGGCAGGCGTCAAAGCATGCCGCCACCCTACGCGCACGGCGAAGCGGTGCGGGAGGCCGCCGTCCGCGACCGAGGCGGGTCGTGGCGCGCGGCGCGTGTCGATGGCGGGGGAGCGGGCCGGCAGCGGGGAGGGTGAGGGCATGAAAAGCGCTGACCTTTTGACCGACGCGTTCACCCGCGTCCGGGAGACGGTGCACTCGGCGGTCGAGGGCCTTTCACGCGCCGACCTCCACGCCCGTCTCGACGACGGGGCGAACTCCATCGGCTGGCTCGTGTGGCATCTGACCAGGATCCAGGACGACCACGTCTCGGACGCGGCCGGTGTCGAGCAGGTCTGGTTCTCCGAGGACTGGGCTGCCCGTTTCGATCTGCCCTTCCCGAAGGAGACCACCGGCTACGGACACAGCAGCGCGGATGTCGCGGCCGTACGGGTGGGCTCGGCGGAACTGCTGCTCGGCTATCACGACGCGGTCCACGAGCGGACCCTCGCCTTCGTGCGCGGGCTCGACAACAAGGCGCTCGACCGCATCGTCGACGAGGCGTGGTCGCCGCCGGTCACCCTCGGGGTCCGGCTGATCAGCGTCATCTCGGACGATCTGCAGCACGCGGGCCAGGCCGCCTTCGTCCGGGGAGCGCTGGAGCGCCGGTAGACCGGGGCCGTCGGGGAGCGGCCGGGGCGGCCGGCGCCCCGGCCTCCATACGACGCGGAGAGCGGGACGTGCGGTCCGGGGCCCCGCGCCCTCACCGGAAATTCGGATGAAGGCCGCACCCGCGCAGTGATGGGATGGCGCGATGCGAAGCGACGCACCGGTATCCGTGGACCGGGGGAAGTACCCGGACGCGGTGACGCCCTGGGAACAGCAGGCCTGGCGGGAGGACGCCCTCGCGTGGGCGGAGCGCGGGCTCGCCGCTCATGGTCTGCGGGCCACCGGGCCATGGAAGGTGCGGCTCCGGCCCTGGTCCGTGCTGGTGCGGCTGCCCGTGGCGGGAGGCGACACCGTGTGGTTCAAGGCCAACCCGCCCGCCGGCGCCTTCGAGGCGGGGCTGGCCGGGGCGCTGGCCCGTTGGGTGCCCGGATCCGTACTCCGGCCGCTCGCCGTCGACGCGGGCCGGGGCTGGTCGTTGCTGCCGGACGGCGGCACGCTCTTTTGCGACGCACTCGACTCGGTGGCCCCGGCCGCGATCGATCCGCGCGCCTGGGAGGAGCCGCTGCGGCAGTACGCCGGAGTGCAACGCGCACTCGTTCCGTACGCCGAGGAGATCGAGCGGCTCGGAGTGCCCGGCGCGCGCACGGCCGCGCTCCCAAGGATCTTCGACCGGCTCGTCGGGACGAACACCGCACTGGAGCCCGCCGATCGCAGGGCCCTGGGTGAATTGCGGCCCCGGTTCGTGGGGTGGTGCGAGGAACTGGCGGGTGTGGGCATCGCCGACACGCTCGACCACTCCGATCTGCACGACGGCCAGCTCTTCGCACCGGAGCCCGGCCGTTACACGTTCTTCGACTGGGGGGACGCGGCCGTCGCACACCCCTTCTGCAGCTTCCTCGTTCCCGCCCTCGCGGCCCGAGACCGCTTCGGCCCCGAGGTACTGCCCCGGCTGCGGGACGCTTACCTGGAACAGTGGACGGGCGACGGCCGCACAACGGCCGAACTGCGGCGGGCACTGAGCCTGGCGTGGCGACTCGGGGCGATCGGACGGGCCTGCTCCTGGGAGCGGCTCTTCCCCGGCGCGTCCGGCGCTGTCGGTGGGACCGGCGACGCACAGAGCGCACGCTGGCTGCTGAAGCTCTTCACCGAGCCACCGCTGTAGGGGCGGAGCGGCGGCGGGACGGGCGGGCCGAGCGGTGTGCCCGGCCGGACGACCGGCGATCACGCTGCTCCGACGCTGTCCCTGTCGGTCGCGGCTGCACCATGCGGATCCACACCTGCGAGCGGTACTCCGGGCACACCCCGCTCCCGGTGTTGCGGCAGCTCTACGAGTCGATGCCGAGGCGCTTCGCGATGGCCGGTGGCACCGGGAGGATCCGCTCGGGCGGGAGCAGCCGTTGGGCCTGCGCACTCCGGCCGCCCTGCCGGAGCGCCGCGATCTTCTGGACCGTGGGCGTGACATCGGTGATGTCGACGACCCACTCCTCGGCGAACGTGCGGATCAGACCGCGCCCGACCCCGACCTGGATGCTGTAGTGGTTGAGCGCGGCTCCCCGCAGCGACCGTTCGGGATCCCACTGGACGTGCACGGGAGCCTGGGCGACGGCTGACGGATCGGCCGTCGTCAGCACCGCCTGCGCGAGTGCCTCCTCCCAGCCGGCCCGGGTGATCCGAACCGCGAGAATCCGTTCCTGGCCCGGCTTCCGCGCCCAGTTGCTGCGGTGCATGAGCCAGAGGAACGACGGCTTGATCCAGGTCATCCGGTTGAACGAGAACGGCGGGACGAACCGCCTCGCGCGCAGGGCCGGACCGGCGACCGCCGGTGAATACGCCTGGTAGACGACGATCGTCCGGGCGTCATGGTCGGCCCGTATCCGGTGCTGTGGGGTCATGCGGCACAGGGTGCCAGGTGCCGGGCCTCACCACGATCGATTATCCGCGCCCCCGAATCCGTACTCCGGGACTCCCGACCGCCGGATCAGCCGCCGGTCGGACCGCTGGATCAGCCGTCGGTTCAGCTGCCGGATCAGCCGTCGGTTTCCCGGGCGTACGTCTTCGTCGCGGCGCACCGTAGGAGAGCCGGTTTTTTGTGCGGCGCCACCACTCGGAGGCGGTCCGGCGCTGCCTACTGTTCCCTCACTCGGCGGCGGAGTGCCGCTCCCTCGGAGGTGACCATGGCCAGCACCGCAGGCACGGAGACCAGCAGCAGAACGGCCTGCAGGACCCGGACGGCGGCCGCGGTGGTCACGGTGCTCGGCCTCGTCGGCACCGCGGCCGCGTGCGGTGGCGACACGTCCGCCGGTGGCGGTGACGGGTCGACGGTGGTCGTCGCCGTCGCCGGTGACCCCGGCAGCCTCAGCCCCACCACGGCACTGGTCAGCACCGCGCTGGCGATGAACTCCTTCGCGTACGACACGCTCGTGCACATCGACGCCGACGGCTCGCTGGTGCCGGGAGTGGCGGAGAGGTGGTCAGCCACGACCACCTCGGCGAAGTTCACCATCCGCTCCGGTGTCACCTGCGAGGACGGCTCGCCGCTGTCCGCCGAGGACGTGGCAGCCGAGTACAACCACATCGCCGATCCGAAGAACCAGTCGCCGATGCTCGGCATCTCGGTCCCCGTCACCGCCGTGGCGAAGGCCGACAAGGCGACCCGGACGGTCACCGTCGCCACCACGAAGCCCGCGCCGTTCATCGTGCAGATGTCCCGGCTGCTGCCGCTGCTCTGCAAGAACAGCCTGGCGAAACCGGCCGCACTGGCCAGGGCCACCAACGCGAGCGGCCCCTACCGGCTGACCGAAGCGGTTCCGGGCGACCACTACACGTACGTCAAGCGGGACAAATACAGCTGGGGGCCCCGCTGGTCCACCGGTGCGGGCATGCCCGGCAAGGTGGTGGTCAAGGTGGTCGCCAACGAATCGACCGCGGCCAATCTCCTGATGGCCGGCCAGATCAATGTCGCCCTCATCAACGGTGCCGACCAGGACCGGCTGGACGCGGCCAAGGTGAAGTACCGCAGCTCCACGGCGCTGTTCGGACAGTTCCTGTTCAACCAGGCCGCCGGCCGTCCGACCGCCGATCCCGCGGTGCGCAAGGCCCTGGTCTCCGTACTGGACCTGAAGCAGCTGGGGAGCGTCGCCACCGGCGGGAAGGGCAAGCCGGCCACCGGCATCGGCGAGATCGCCCCCACCCCCTGTACCGGCGACACGGTGACGGACAACCTCCCGGCCCACGACACGGCGCAGGCCGCCGCCGCACTCACCGCGGCCGGCTGGAAGAAGAGCGGCGGCACCTGGACCAAGGACGGCAAGCCGCTCGCCGTCGGACTCAACTACGCGACCAACCAGGGGCCCCAGGTCGGCTCGGCGGTCGAACTCGCCGTCCAGCAGTGGACGTCCTTCGGCGTGAAGGCGACCGCGAAGCCCACCGGCTCCGGCAGCATCATCAGCACGCTCGGCGGCGGCGACTGGGACAGCGCCTGGGCGCCCATCGGAGTCACCCTCCCCGACCAGCTCACCCAGTTCTACGACGGACCGCCGCCGCCGAAGGGCAACAACTTCGGCTCCGTCGTCAACCCCGACTACCACCGGCTCATCGCTCAGGCCGCCGCCGAGCCCGGCGCCTCCGGCTGTCCGCTGTGGGAAGCGGCCGACGCCGCCCTGGTCAAGCACGTCGACATCGCGCCGATCGTCAGCAAGGCGAACCGATACTACGGAAAGGGCGTCACCTTCGAGGTGGACGGCAGCGGCATCGTGCCGAGCACCCTGCGCCGGAGCGCCGGCTGATGGCGACGATCACCATGAACTCCCTGCGAGAGAGGGCCCGCAACCCCTGGGCCGGATTCGTCCTGCGCCGCGCCTGGCGGCTGCTGGTGTCGCTCGCGGCGCTGGTCACGGCCGCGTTCGCGATGATCCACCTGATCCCGGGCGATCCGGTCCGGGCGGTTCTCGGCACCACGGCCGACCCGGCCGTGGTCGCGGCCCGCAGGGAGTCGCTGGGCCTGGACCAGTCGCTGCTGAAGCAGTACGGCGACTTCGTCGGCAATCTGCTCCAGGGCAGGCTCGGGGAGTCGATCGGTGCCCAGATGCCGGTGTCCGAGATCATCTCCGGCCGGCTCCCGGCCACCCTGCAGATCGCCGTCCCGGCGTTCGTACTGATCCTGCTGATCGCCGTCCCCGTCGGCATGACAGCCGCGGTGCTGACCAAGGACGGCCGCAGGCGGCGCGGCGAACTCGCCTTCACCGGAGTCACCGGGTTCCTGGGCGCGGTGCCCGAATTCCTGCTGGCGGTGGGCCTGATCGCGGCGTTCGCGGTGGCCTGGCCGCTCTTCCCGGTCGCCTCCCGGGGCGGCGTGGGCGCGCTGCCGCAGTTCCATGGCGACGACATCGTGTTCTGCGCCCGCGACCGGGGCGCCACCCGCCTGTACCGGCTGGACGCGGCGGGGATCAGCGCCTCCCCGCTGCCCGCCGGCACCGGGGTCAGCGGCTGCTCGGTCGCCGCGAAGGCCGGACGGGCGGCGGTCGTGGTCTCCGACGCGGCACGCTTCGCCGAGGTCGTGCTGCTCGACCTCGACGACTGGACGTCCGGTCAGCATCCCGCCCGGCTCACCGACCACATGGCCCGGTCACTGCCGGAGATCGCCCTCCACCCGGTCACCGAACGCGAGTTCGGCATCGCGGACGGCACCGCCGTGCATGGCATGATCACCCGGGCCGCGGACACACCCCCGGGCGGCCCGCTGCTGGTCGACGTGCACGGCGGCCCGCACAACGCCTGGGCCCCGCACTCCGACCCGGCCCACCTCTACCACCAGGAACTGGCCACACAGGGCTGGACGATCCTCACACTGAACGTCCGCGCCAGCGACGGCTACGGCGAGGCGTTCTACACGGGCGCGGTGGGCGCCTGGGGCGAGACGGACGAGCAGGACGTCCTGCAGTCCGTCGCCGCCCTCGTCGCCGAAGGGCTCGTCGACCCGGACCGGATCGCGCTCACCGGCTACAGCTACGGCGGCTACCTGACCTGCTGGCTCTCCGCCCGCACCGACCTGTTCGCCGCCGTCGTCCCGGGCGGCGTCCTGGTCGACCTGAAGAGCATGGCCGGCACCTCCGAAGAAGGACACCTGATCGCCGAGCACGAGATCGGCGACCCGGCCCGGCTGACGGAACTCTCGCCGCTCAGCCACGCCGACGCGGTACGCGCACCCACCCTGATCCTGCACGGCGGCGCGGACGACACCTGCCCGGTCGGCCAGGCCGAACAGTGGTTCCACGCCCTGCGCACCAGGGGCGTACCGGCCCGGCTGGTCGTCTACCCCGGCAGCTCGCACCTCTTCCTCCTCGACGGCCGGCCCTCGCACCGGGAGGACTACTCCCGCAGGCTGATCGAATGGGTCACCACACACACCAACCGCTGAACGAAACGGAATCGGAGCACAACATGACCGACACCACCGAGCTGTCAGCCCGCTGGACCACCCGCCTCACCGAACTCGCCGCCCGTCACTCCGTGCCCGGCGCCTCGCTCGGCATCCTGCACCGCGGCGAACTGGTCGCCGAGACCGCCATCGGCCTGGCCAACACGGATGCCGGGATCGGGGCCACCACCGACACCCTCTTCCAGATCGGCTCGATCTCCAAGGTATGGACCACCACCGTGGCCATGGCCCTGATCGACGAGGGCGTCCTCGAACTGGACGCCCCCATCGCCTCCGTACTCCCCGAACTGCGGCTCGCCACCGATGAGTTGACCGAAGGGCTGACGCTGCGGCACCTCCTGACCCACACCAGTGGCATCGACGGCGACCTCTTCACCGACACCGGCCGGGGCGACGACTGCCTGGAGAAGTACGTCGCGCTGCTGGGCGACACCAGTCCCAACCACCCGCTCGGCGCCACCATGTCGTACTGCAACGCGGGCTTCACCCTGCTCGGCCGGGTGCTGGAGGTCGTCACCGGCGTCCAGTGGGACGAGCTGATGCGCGAGCGCCTGTACCGGCCGCTCGGCCTGACGCACACCGCGACCCTGCCGGAAGAGGTGCTGCGCCACCGCGCCGCCATCGGACACCTGGGGAGCCCGCCCGCGCAGGCCCCGATGTGGGGTCTGATGCGCTCCGCCGGACCGGCCGGGCTGATCTGCTCCACGCCGCGCGAGGTACTGGAGTTCGCCCGGCTGCACCTCGACAACGGCGTCACCGCCGACGGCACCAAGATCCTCTCGGCCGAGGGCGTCGCCGCCATGCAGACCCCGCAGGTCGAGCTCCCCGACCCGCACGTCCTGGGCAACGCCTGGGGGCTCGGCTGGTTCCTCGACACCTGGGACGGACACCGGGTGTACGGACACGACGGCGGCACCATCGGACAGAACGCCTACCTGCGGGTGCTGCCCGAGGCCGAGCTGGCGATCTGCCTGCTCACCAACGGCGGCGACACCTCCAGCCTCTACCGGGACCTGTACGCCGAGATCGTCCGGGAGCTGGCCGGGGTGACGATGCGCACCACCGTCGAGCCCGCGACGGAACCGGTCGCGGTGGACCCCGCCGACTACGTCGGTGTGTACCAGCGGCTCTCCAGCCGGGTGGAGATCGTGGAGCGGGACGGCGGCCTGGTGATGCTGGACAAGATCACCGGACCGCTGGCCGAACTCGCCCCCGAAACGGAGAAGGAGTACGAGCTGCACCCCGTCGAGCCGGGACTGTTCGTCGTACAGCGGCCCGGATTCGAGCTCTGGGTCCCGGTCGTGTTCTACACACTCGCCGACGGCACCCCGTACATCCACCACGGTGGCCGAGCCACGCCCAAGGTGGGCTGACGTGACCGCGATCGTTTCCGCACTGGAGGCCGGGCTGCCGGGCCTGCTGGCCGACATCGAGGAGCTGGTCCGCACCGAGTCGCCCAGCGACGACCTGGCCGCGGTCACCGGATGCGCCCGCGTCGTCGCCGGCCTCGGCACCCGGCTGACCGGTGCGGCACCCGAGTGGATCGACGGCTCGGGGCGCCCGGCCCTGCGCTGGCGCTTCGGCTCCGGCGACCGGGTGCTGCTGCTCGGCCACTTCGACACGGTGTGGCCGGTGGGTTCCCTGGCCGGCCACCCCTTCGAGGTGACCGACGGGCGGCTCACCGGACCCGGCTGCTTCGACATGAAGGCCGGTGTGGTGCAGCTGTTCCACGCCCTGTCGGTCCTCGACGACCTGGACGGCGTCTCGGTCCTGCTCACCGGGGACGAGGAGATCGGCGCTCCGACCTCGCGCGCCCTGATCGAGGACGAGGCCCGCCGGACCGGCGCCGTGCTCGTCCTGGAGGCGAGCGAGGGTGGCGCGCTGAAGACCGCGCGCAAGGGCATGTCCGGCTACGAGCTGACCATCGCCGGACGCGCCGCGCACGCCGGCCTGGAACCCCACCGGGGCGTCAACACCACCACCGAACTGGCCCACCAGGTCCTCGCGTTGTCCGCCCTCGCCGATCCGGCGGCCGGCACCACGGTGACCCCGACCGTCGCCTCCTCCGGCACCACCCGCAACACGGTGCCCGACACGGCCCGGCTGCTGGTCGACGTACGCGTGGCGACGGCCGCCGAACAGGACCGGGTCGACCGCGCCGTGCACGGCCTCCCCCCGGTGGTCGACGGCGCCTCGCTCACCTTCTCCGGCGGCCCGAACCGGCCGCCGCTGCCGGCCACCGCGTCGGCCGGGCTGTTCGAACTGGCCCGCGGCCACTACGCGGAGCTCGGCTTCGGCCCGCTGCGCGGCGTGGCCGTCGGCGGCGCCTCCGACGGCAACCTCACCGCCGGCGTGGGCACCCCCACGCTCGACGGCCTGGGGGCCGTGGGCGGCGGGGCCCACGCGGACGACGAGCACGTGGTCGTCGCCGAACTGCCCCGCCGCACGGCACTCGTCGCCGCCCTGGTGGCCTCGCTGCGGAGCGGACCGCCGGCCGTCCCCGGCCGGGTGGAACCATGAACGGTACGCAGGCGGCCGCCGCGACGGCCGCCGCGGAGCTGGCCACACAGCGGGCGGGCGTCACCATCAGGGAGCTGCACGGGCTGGACGAGATGCACGAGGCCTGCCGGGTGCTGGACCGCATCTGGCGGCCCGTTCCCGGAAACCCGCTGATCACCCCGGAACTGCTGCGGGTCTTCGCGCACTCCGGCAGCTATGTCGTCGGTGTCGACCGGGGCGGCCGGATGGTCGGCTTCTGCCTGGGCTTCCTCGCCAGCGCCGGACTGCACTCGCACATCGCCGGGGTCGACGACAGCGTCCGGGGCCGCAACGTCGGCTTCGCGGTCAAACAGCATCAGCGGGCCTGGGCACTGGCCCGCGACATCACCACCGTCACCTGGACCTTCGACCCGCTGATCAGCCGCAACGCCTACTTCAACCTCGCCAAACTGGGCGCGGAACCGAGCGAGTACCTGGCCGACTTCTACGGCGCCATGCAGGACGAGGTCAACGCCGGGACCGAGACCGACCGGCTGCTGGTCCGCTGGGAACTGACCGGCGAGCACGCCGCCGGATCCGCCGAGGGCACCCCCCGCACCGTCACCGCCGATGTCGCGGGCCCCCGCACGGTGGTCGCCCTGGACGCCAAACCCGACGGCCGCCCGGCCGTCGGGCGCCGGGACGGCGACACCGTCCTGGTCCGGATCCCCGCCGAGGCGGAGGAACTGCGCCGGACCGACCCGCCCCTGGCCCGCGAATGGCGCCACGCGCTGCGCGAGGTACTCGGCGGCCTGATGGCCGAGGGGCACACCGTCACCGGATTCACCCGGGACGGCTGGTACGTGATCGACAGACGTCAGGAGAGTCAGGCATGAAGCTCACAGGTGTGGAACTGCGCCGGATCGCGATGCCGCTGGTCGCACCGTTCCGGACCTCGTTCGCCACGATGACCACCCGGGAGATCCTTCTGGTCAGGGTCCAGACCGAGGACCACGAGGGCTACGGCGAATGCGTCACCATGGCCGATCCGCTGTACTCCTCGGAGTACACCGCGGCCGCCGCGGACGTGCTGCGCAGCTATCTCGTACCCACACTCGCCGCCCTGCCGGCCCTCGACCCGTGGGCGGTCGCCCCGGCACTGGCCGCGTTCAAGGGCCACCGGATGGCCAAGGCCGCCCTGGAGACGGCGGTTCTCGACGCCTGGCTGCGCGCCCACGACCTGTCGATGGGCCAGTGGCTGGGGGCAACGGCCGAACGGGTGCCGGCCGGAGTGTCCGTGGGCATCATGGACTCGGTCCCCGCACTGCTCGACACCGTCGACGGCTATCTCTCCGAGGGCTATCTCCGGATCAAGCTGAAGATCGAACCCGGCTGGGACGTGGCACCCGTGCGCGCGGTCCGGGAACGCTTCGGCGACGACGTACAGCTCCAGGTGGACGCCAACACCGCGTACACCCTCGCCGACGCCGCGCAGCTGGCCCGGCTCGACCCGTACGGGCTGCTGCTCATCGAACAGCCCCTGGACGAGGAGGACATCCGGGGCCACGCGGAACTCGCCCGCCAGGTGCGCACCCCGATCTGCCTGGACGAGTCCGTCGTGTCCGCCCGTTCGGCGGCCGACGCCATCGCCATGGGCGCCTGCTCGGTCGTCAACATCAAGCCGGGACGGGTCGGCGGCTATCTGGAGGCCCGGCGGATCCACGACGTGTGCGCCGCCAACGGCGTCCCCGTCTGGTGCGGCGGGATGCTGGAGACCGGCCTCGGCCGCGCCGCCAACGTCGCCCTCGCCGCACTCCCCGGCTTCACCCTGCCCGGCGACACCTCCGCCTCCGACCGGTACTACCGGACCGACATCACCGAGCCGTTCACCCTGCGCGACGGCCATCTCGACGTGCCCACCGGACCCGGCATCGGAATCTCCCCGATCCCCGGGCAGCTGGCCGAGGTGACCGAGTCGACAGAATGGATCGGCCGGTGACCCGCGGAGCACAGGACCCGCTCACCGGGCCCGACCTGCGCGAACCCCGGGCGGACCGGGCGTTGGGAGCGGCGGCCGTCCCCGTCGCGGACGATCTGCGATCAACTACCTTGTGAAGATGACGGAGCAGCCACGGGCCGTGCTCGGCCGGATCCTCAGCGATCTCGGATCGACGCTGATCGAAGTGCTGGCCGGGGAGGCCGACCCGGCCCGCACTGTCACCGGGGTGCTGATCCAGGACCCCCTGGACGAACCGGCGAGGCTGCCCGGCGCGGTGGTGCTCGGCGTCGGTGTGTACGGTGCCGGGCCGGTCGCCGCCCTGGTCGACCGGGCGGCCGGGCTCGGCGCCGCGGCCGTGGTGGTCCGCTCCCCGGTCCCGGTGTACGGATCGGTGTCCGAGGCGGCCGCCCGCACCGGTGTGACCGTGCTCGGCCTGACCCCGGGAGCGTCCTGGGCCCAAGTGGCCGCGCTGCTGCGGTCGCTGCTCGCCGTCGACGAACTGGGCACGGTGGGCGGCCCCGACGAGGCGGACGGCGCCGAACTCCTCGCCGGTGACCTGTTCGCCCTGGCCAACGCGACGGCCGGACTGCTGGACGGCCCGGTCACTGTGGAGGACCGCGGCGGCCGGGTGCTGGCCTTCTCCAGCAGACAGGACGAGGCCGACGACGCCAGGATCGCGACCGTCCTGGACCGTCAGGTCCCCGCCGAGAAACTGCGCGCCCTGGAGGAACGCGGCGCCTTCCAGGCCCTCTACCGGAAGGAGGAACCCGTCTACATCGACGGCGTCTCGGACAAGCCCCGGGTCGCGATCGCCGTCCGCGCGGGCGGCGAGATCCTCGGCTCGATCTGGGTCGTGGTCGACGCACCGCTGAGCGCGGACCGCACCCAGGCGCTCCAGGAGGCGGCGAAGGTGGCCGCCCTGCACCTGCTGCGCCGCCGCACCGGCGAGGACGCCGAACGCCGACTGCGCGCGGACCTGCTCGCCACCGTCCTGGAGGGCGGCACACACGCCCCGCAGGCCGCCGTCCGGCTCGGCCTGTCCGCGCAGCCCGCCTGCGTACTGGCGCTCTCGGTGACCGGCGAGCAGTACGCGCCGGACCGGGTGGCCGCGGGCCTCCGGGTCGCCGAGGCGCTCACCCTGCACCTGGCCGCGATCCACCCCCGCACCGCCTCGGCCGCGATCGGCGGGGTCACCTACGCGGTCCTGCCCACCGGCTCGGACGAGCAGGGGCTGCGGGTGGCCGAGGCGTTCCTCGGCCGGATCGGCGACCGGGTGCCCGCCGTCATCGGGGTCGGCCGGCTCGCCGCCCGCCCGGTGGAGCTGCGCCGCTCGCGCGCCGACGCGGACCGTGCGCTGCGGGTCCTCGGCTCCGGCCGCACCCAGCGCAGGGCCGCACGGCTGTCGGACGTCTACGCCGCCTCGCTGCTGGAGGAACTGACGGACCGGATGGCCGCCGAGGACGATCTGCCGGACGGTCCGGTCGTACGGCTGCGCGCCTACGACGCCGAGCACAACACCGCCCTCACCGAAACCCTGGACGCCTGGCTGAGCACCTTCGGCGATGTGCCCGCGGCCGCTGCCGCCGTACACATCCACCCCAACACCTTCCGCTACCGGCTCAAGCGGCTGGCCGTGGTCGCGGGCATCGATCTCGGCGACCCGGAGGCGAGATTCGAAGCGATGCTGCAACTGCGGCTGCGACCGCCGCACTCCTGATGCCGGTCACTCCGTCGCCGTGGCACCGGGCTCGATCCGGGCGCCGGGCGGACGGAATGGTGCGAGAGTTTCCCGGAGCAGTGGGACACACCGAAGCCCGTGTGTCCGGAAGCCGACGATGGGACAGAAACCATGCCTCTGCAGGGAGAGTACGAGCCGAGCCCCGAACAGTGGGTCCGCGACCAGGTCGAGCTGTTCGAGAGCTCCGGCGGCACCGAGGGGACCACGATGCGGGGCATGCCCGTCATCATCCTCACCACCCGCGGGGCCAGGAGCGGCAAGATCCGCAAGACCCCGCTGATGAGGGTCGAGCACGACGGCAGGTACGCGGTGGTCGCCTCGCAGGGCGGTGCCCCCAAACACCCCGTCTGGTACCACAACATCGTGGCCGACCCCCGGGTGGAACTCCAGGACGGGCCCCTCCGCCAGGACATGAACGCGCGCGAGGCCACCGGCGAGGAGAAGGACGTGTGGTGGGGGCGCGCGGTCGAGGCGTTCCCCGACTACGCCGACTACCAGCAGAAGACCGACCGGCAGATCCCGGTCTTCGTCCTCGAACCGGCGGCCGGGCAGCACTGACGACCGCCGGGGGAGGCGCGGGCCCACCGGCCCGCGCCCCCGCATCCGGCCGGGGCCGGCCCGTTCCCGGCAGCGGTGCGGCCCCGGACAGCCGATCAGGACGCGCGCCCGGACCGCACCGCGCGCTCCAATGGACGGGTGACCGTGCCCCCGGACGACTGCCTGGCGCGCAACGAGTGGCTCTGCGGGGCCTATCTCTCCAGCCGTCGCGAGATCCTCTGGGACGCCGTCGTGCAGCACCTCCAGCTCACCCTGGCCTCCGTGCTCATCGGGCTGGTCATCGCCGTTCCGCTCGCCCTCGTGGCCCGGCACCGGCGCTGGACGGCGGGCCCCGTGCTCGGCGTGACGACCATCCTCTACACCGTGCCGTCGCTCGCCATGTTCTCGCTGCTGCTGCCGGTGTACGGACTCTCCGCCGCGCTCGTCGTCGCCGGGCTCGTGCTGTACTCGCTCACCCTCCTGGTACGGAACATCCTCGCCGGACTGCGCGCCGTGCCCGAGGAGACCCGGCAGGCCGCACGCGGCATGGGATACGGGCCGCTGCGGCTGCTGCTCGCCGTGGAGCTGCCCCTCGCGCTGCCCGCGGCCATGGCCGGGCTGCGGATCGCCACCGTCTCCGCCGTCTCCCTGGTCACGGTCGGTGCGATCGTCGGCTACGGCGGGCTCGGCAACCTCATCTACTCCGGGATGAACACCTACTTCAAGGCCCAGGTGCTCACCGCCTCCGTCCTCTGCGTCGTCATCGCCGTCGCCGCCGACCTGCTGCTCCTGCTCGCGCAGCGAGTGCTGACCCCATGGACCCGGAGGCAGTCGTGAAGACCCTCGCCGACGCCTGGTCCTGGCTCACCACCGCCGCGAACTGGTCCGGCGACGGCGGCATCTGGAACCGGCTGGGCCAGCACCTCTTCCTCACCGTCGTCTGCCTGCTCATCAGCTGCCTGATCGCCCTGCCCGTCGCCCTGGTCCTCGGCCACCTCGGCAAGGGCGGCGCACTCGCCGTCAACATCTCCAACATCGGCCGGGCCGTGCCCACCTTCGCCGTGCTGGTACTGCTTCTGCTCACCCCGATCGGCGGGCACGGCGAGTGGCCGACCGTCATCGCCCTGGTCCTCTTCGCCGTACCGCCGCTGCTCACCAACGCCTACGTCGGCATGCGGGAGGTCGACCGCGACATCGTGCGCGCCGCCAGAGGAATGGGCATGACGGGCGGCCAGCTGATGCTGGGCGTCGAGGTGCCGCTCGCCCTCCCCCTGATCCTCACCGGCGTACGGATCGCCGCCGTGCAGCTCGTCGCGACCGCGACCCTCGCGGCACTGGCCGGCGGCGGGGGACTCGGCCGCATCATCACGGCCGGCTTCAACCTCGCCTCCACCTCGCAGGTGGTCGCCGGGGCGGTCCTCGTCGCGGTCTTCGCGCTGATCGTCGAAGGGCTCTTCGAAGCGGGCCGGCTGCTCGTCCCGGACAGACTCCGCGGCAAGGGATCCGGATGAGGCCACGGACCGCCGTCCCGATCCTGCTGGTGCTGCTCCCGGTGGCCGGCTGCACCACCGGCCCCTCCCTGGAGAAACAGGGCGAAGTCACCGCACCGCCGGGCGACAGCAGACATCTCACCATCGGCTCCGCGGGCTTCACCGAGAGCGACCTGCTCGCCCAGATGTACGCGCTGCTGCTGAACCGGGCCGGCTACTCCACGAAGATCATCTCCGTCACCAACCGGGAGATCTACGAACCGGCGCTGGAGAGCGGCCAGATCGACGTAGTACCGGAGTACGCCGCCACCTTCGCCGACTGGCTGAACGCCAAGAAGAACGGCGCCGACGCCACCCCCGTGGGCTCGCCCGACCTCGCCGCCACCATGAAGGCGTTGCGGGCCCTCGCCGCGCCCCGCGGCCTCACCGTTCTGGACGCCGGGCGCGCCGTCGACCAGAACGCCTTCGCGGTCACCGCCCGCTACGCGGCCGAGCACCACCTCAAGACCCTCGGTGACCTGGGCAGATCCGGACTGCCCGTAAGGCTGGCCGCCGGCGACGAATGCGTGCGGCGCCCCTACTGCGCACCCGGACTCAAGAAGACGTACGGCATCCGCGTCACCGCCGTGGACCCCAAGGGCGTCGGCACCACCCAGGCCAAACAGGCCGTCCAGAACGGTCAGGACCAGATGGTCCTGACCACCACGACCGACGCCACGCTCGACAACTTCGGCCTCGTCCTGCTCGCCGACGACAAGCATCTGCAGAACGCCGACTACCTCGTCCCCGTCGTCAACCGGTCCCGGGCGGGCAGCGAAGGCGTCCGCAAGGCGCTGGGCAGGCTCAACACCGTACTGACCACCGCCGACCTGGCCCGGCTCAACGAGCAGGTGGACAGCTGGCGGCGGCTGCCCGAGGACGTGGCACGCAACTACCTGGAGTCCGAGCGCTTCGTCCCGCGCGACTGAGAGGCTGTCGGGCGACCTCTGATCGGGCGGCCACGCCCTGGCACGCACGCTTCCGGCGTTGCCGAAATGCCCTAGTAGCTCCTTCCCCAAGCTCTCAACTCCGTTCGAGCAGGGGAGGCCCCACCCGAGGACATCCCGGCGCCTTGGAATCGCACGCACCAGACCGCGTCCGCTCTCCGATCGAAGGCCACCCGACAGCCTCTGACCGCCGCCGCCCCCGGTCAGGCCCGCAGCTTTCCCGGGAGCCAGCCCAGCTGCACGGCCTGCTGGAACGGGCCGCCGCCCTCGTGATCGTTGAAGTCGTACACCTCGATGGTCTTGTCCTGGTGGGCGTACGCGTTGAAGGCGGCGAAGACGGTCGAGGGCGGGCAGGTCATGTCCTCCAGGGCGGTCGAGAACAGCGCCGGAGCGCGCCCGCGCGCGGCGAAGTGCACCCCGTCGAAGTACGACAGGGTGGCCCGCGCCCGCTCGGCCCGGCCGCGGTGCGTCTTGAGGTAGTTGCCCACCTCGCGGTACGGGGTCCGGTCGGTGACGGTGAGGGCGCGGGGGAAGTCGCACAGGAACGGGACGTCCGGCGCGATGGCCACAAGGTCGGGTATCAGCCCGCCGACGGCGAGCGTGATGCCGCCGCCCTGGCTCTCCCCGATGGCCGCGGTGCGCGCCGCGTCGGCCAGCGGGTGCGAGCGCGCCGCCTCCACGGCACGCACCGCGTCGGTGAATACCCGCCGGTAGTAGTACGACTCCGGGTCCTCGATACCACGAGTCATGAAACCGGGGTACGCGGGGGCGCTGCCCACCGGGTCGGGGGTGTCGCCGACGAGCCAGCCGCTGCCCTGGCCCCGGGTGTCCATCACGAAGTGGGCGAAACCGGCCGAGGCCCAGAGCAGATGGGTGTGCGCCAGGCCCCGACCGCCGCCATAGCCGATGAACTCGACCACCACCGGCAGCGGCTCCGTGGCGCCCGACGGGACGACGAACCAGCCCTTGACGGGATGACCGCCGAAGCCCGCGAACGTCACGTCGTACACCTCCACGGTGGACAACCCGGTGCCGGTGCGCGGCTCGAAACGGGCGTCGAGGTCGTGGGACCGGGCCTCGTCGAGCGTCTTCGTCCAGAACGCGTCGAAGTCCTCCGGCTCGACCGAACCGCTGCGGTAGTCGCGCAGCCGGTCGAGCGGCAGATCGAACAGGGACATGGGGGACCGCCTTCTCCGCGGGGATGGTTGAACACACCGTACGGGGGGTGCGCAGTGAAGAATTTGGGCCCGGCCTCTTGACCGGCGCCCGACTGGCCCTCACAGTACTCGTTAATGCGCATTAGTAATACGCATTAATCGATATGAGGAGCCATGGTGGAGGAACCCAGGAAGCGGGCCAGGCCCGGCCGTTCACCCGCACCGGCAGGCCGCACGGCCCGCCCGCGCCAGGCGGAGGTCGCACGGCTCGCCGGGGTCTCACAGGCCACGGTCTCGCTGGTCCTCGCGGACAAGAGACAGGGGCCCGCGATCTCCGAGGAGACCCGGCAGAAGGTGCTGGAGGCGGCCCGCAGCCTCGGATACGTCCCCGACCCGGCGGCCCGCAGGCTCGCCGCGGCGCGCAACAACCTGCTGGGTGTGTTCAGCTTCACTGCGACCTTCCCCACCGATGTGCAGCACTCGTACTACCCGTTCCTGGTGGGCGTGGAGCGCGAGGCTGCGGAGCGCGGCTACGACCTGGTGCTGTTCACCGGGTCGAGCACCGGCGGCGCGGGGGCCGCCGTACCCGACGCGCTGAGCCGGGTCCGACTCGCCGACGGCTGTCTGTTCCTCGGCCGTCACGCACCCGCCGAAGAGCTGGGCCGGCTGGTCACCGACGGCTTCCCGGTGGTCCACCTCGGCCGCCGGGACGAGCCGGCGGGCCTGCACTGGGTCGGCGCCGACTACGTGAGCGCCGCCCGCGAGGTCGTCGGCCACCTCGCCGGCCTCGGGCACCGCCGGATGGTGCTGATCCGCGAGGACGACGAGGCACCCGCCTCCACCGACCGTGAACGCGGATTCCTCGAAGGACTGGCGGCGGCCGGCCCGGCCGGCCCCGAGGCCGTCTTCCGTTCCGCGGACCCCGAACGTGACCTCACCCCCGAGCGGCTGCGGAACTGGCTCGCCGACGGCGTCACCGCGTTCGTCGCCGAGGAGACCGACACCGGCGCCGCCTGGCGCGCCCTGCGCCGCGCCGCCGCCGCCGCCGGGATCGAGTGCCCGCGCGACGCCTCGCTGGCACTGCTCGGCAGCCCGCCCGCCGACCTCGCGGACGGCCCCGAACCCACCGGTTTCGACATCCCCCGCACCCGGCTCGGCGCGGCCGCCGTGCGCATGCTCGCCGCGCTGGTCGCGGGGGAGGAGGCCACCGAACCCCTGGTCGCCTGCGCCTTCCGGCCCGGTGCCACCTCGGGCCCGCCGCCCGCCACCGAAGACCACTGACCGACCGCACCACCCGTACGTACAGCTCAAGGAGACCCGTGATACCCGAACCGGACATCCTCGTCGTGGGCGCCGGACTCGGCGGCGTCGCCGCCGCGCTCGCCGCCTGCCGCGCCGGACGCACCGTCGTCCTCACCGAGGAGATCGACTGGATCGGCGGCCAGCTCACCTCCCAGGCCGTCCCCCCGGACGAGCACCCGTGGGTCGAGCAGTTCGGCACCACCGCCTCGTACCGCAGGCTGCGCGAAGGCATCCGCGCGTACTACCGCCAGTGGTACCCGATGCGTTCCGAGGCCCTCGCCCTCACCGACCTCAACCCGGGCGCCGGACGCGTCAGCAAGCTCTGCCACGAGCCGCGCGTCGCGCTCACCGTGCTGGAGGCGATGCTCGCACCGCACCGCGCGGCGGGCCGCCTCACCCTGCTCACCGAGCACCGGGCCGTGGCCGCCGAGGCGGACAACGATGTCATCCGGGCGGTCACCCTGGAGAATCTGCGCACCGGGGACCGCACCACCCTCACCGCCCGCTACGTCATCGACGCCACCGAGACCGGAGAACTCCTCGAACTCGGCGGCGTCGAGCACGCCATCGGCGCCGAGGCACGCGGCGAGTTCGACGAACCGCACGCCCCCGAACAGGCCCAGCCGCTCAACCAGCAGGGCATCACCGTGTGTTTCGCGCTCTCCCACCACGAGGGCGAGAACCACACCGTCGACCGCCCCGCCGACTACGACTTCTGGCGCTCCTACCGCCCCGACTTCTGGCCCGGCCCGCTGCTCGGCTTCCAGGCACCGGACCCCCGCTCGCTGGAATCCGTGCCGCGCACCTTCGTCCCCAACCCGGACATCGATCCGCTCGCCGTCAGCGCCGACCAGAGCGCCGACGCGGGCGACAAGGAACTGTGGGGTTTCCGCCGCATCCTCGCCCGGGGCATGCACCGCCCCGGCGCCTTCGGCTCCGACATCACACTCGTCAACTGGCCGCTCAACGACTACTGGCTCAAGCCCCTGATCGGTGCAGGTGAGGAGGTGTCCGCCCAAGCGGTCGCCGAGGCGCGGCAGTTGTCGCTCTCGCTGCTGTACTGGCTCCAGACCGAGGCTCCCCGCCAGGACGGCGGCACCGGATTCCCCGGTCTGCGGATCCGCCCCGACATCACCGGCACCGCCGACGGCCTCGCCAAGGCCCCCTACGTACGCGAGTCCCGCCGCATCAAGGCCGTTACCACCGTCACCGAGCACGACGTCTCGATCGACATCGTCGGCCCGCACGGCGGAACCCGGCACCGGGACGCGGTCGGCGTCGGCAGCTACCGCATCGATCTGCACCCCTCCACCGGAGGTGACAACTACATCGACATCGGCTCGGTCCCGTTCGAGATCCCGCTCGGTGCCCTCGTACCGCGCCGCGTCCGCAACCTGCTGCCCGCCGGCAAGAACATCGGCACCACCCACATCACCAACGGCTGCTACCGGCTCCACCCGGTGGAGTGGAACATCGGCGAGGTCGCCGGTGCCCTGGCGGCCCACTGCCTCACCGAGGACGTCGAACCGCAGCAGGTCCAGTCCGAGGACAAGCGGTACGAGGCGTTCGCGCGGCTCCTCGACCGCGACGGGGTCCAGCGCCACTGGCCCGACGTGCGCGGCTACTGACCGCACACGCCGCAACCGTGAATCGCCGGGTGGGACAGCTCCACCTGTCCCACCCGGCCCGCCCGCGCATCAACCCACCCGCACAAGGAGGTGCCCAGCCATGACCACCCACCGCATCCGCGTCGGTATCGACGTGGGCGGAACCTTCACCGACGCCGTGGCCGTAGACGCCACGACCCTCGAACTGCTGGGGCAGGTGAAGGTTCCCACCAGCCACCACCACGAGGACGGTGTCGCCCACGGCATCGTCGAGGCACTCGACCGGCTGCTGGAACAGACCGGCCACGCCGCCGAGGACGTCGCTTTCCTGGCCCACGGCACGACACAGGCTACCAACGCCCTGCTGGAGGGCGATGTCGCCACCGTCGGGCTGATCGGCATCGGCACGGGCCCCGGCGCCGTGCTCACCCGCCGGCTCGCCTCGCTCGGCAGACTCGAACTCGCCCCGGGCAAGCGGCTTCCGCTCGCCTACGCCCATGTGGCCGACCCCGAGGACGCGGACGAGGTGCGCACCGCCGTCGACGCCGTCACCCGGGAAGGCGCACAGGTCCTCGTCGCCAGCGAACCGTTCGGCGTCGACCGGCCGGAGGGCGAACAGGCGGTCCTCGAAGCGGCCCGCCCGCGCGGACTGCCGATGACGGCCGCGCACGAGATCACCTCGTTGTACGGACTCGCCAAGCGGACCCGTACCGCCGTGGTCAACGCCGCGATCCTGCCGCGCATGCTGGCCACCGCCGACCTCGTGGACGCCTCCATCACCAAGGCCGGGGTGAACGCGCCGCTGATGGTGATGCGGTGCGACGGCGGGGTGATGTCGCTCGACGAGATGCGCAGGCGTCCGCTGCTGACCGTGCTCTCCGGCCCCGCCGCGGGGGTCGCGGGCGCGCTGATGCAGGAACGGATCAGCGAGGGCCTCTTCCTGGAGACCGGCGGCACCTCCACCGACATCAGCGTGGTGCGCCGGGGCAAGGTCGCCGTCCGGCACGCCACCATCCTCGGCAAGGCGTCCTACCTCTCCGCGCTCGACGTACGGACCGTCGGCGTCGGCGGCGGGTCCATGGTCCGGATCGACGGCGGCAAGGTCGTCGGCGCCGGGCCCCGCAGCGCGCACATCGCCGGACTGCCGTACGCCTGCTTCGCCACGCTCGACGAGCTGCGCGACGCGCGGATCACCACCGTCCGGCCGATGGCGGGCGACCCCGACGACTACGCCGTGATCGACGCGGCCGGCGGGCGGTACGCGATCACCATGACCTGCGCGGCCAACGCGCTGGGCCGGGTGCCCGAGGGCGACTTCGCCCGCTGCGACCAGGAGGTGGCCCGCACCGCGCTGGCCCCGCTGGCCGTAGCGCTGTCCACCGATGTCGCCACCGCGGCGGCCCGGCTCCTCGACGCGGGCACCGAGCAGGTCAGGGCCGTCACCGACGCCATGATCCGCGACTACCGGCTGGAGAAGGACACCGCGGTACTGGTCGGCGGCGGCGGAGGCGCCGCGTCCGTGACCCCGCACCTCGCGTCCGTCACCGGCCAGGAGGGCCGGATCGCCCGGCACAGCGAGGTCATCAGCCCCATCGGGGTCGCCCTCGCCCTGGTCCGCGAGCAGATCGAACGGATCATCCCGGGCGCCGGCCAGGAACAGATCCTCGCCGTCCGGGCCGAGGCCGAGGCGGCCGTCGTCGCCCAGGGCGCCGCCGCCGACGGCGTGGAGGTGGAGGTGACCGTGGACCCGCAGACCAGCACGGTACGGGCGGTGGCCACCGGCGCCACCGAACTGCGCACCCAGGACCGCGCCCACCGCGCCGACGGGGACGAACGGCTGCGCGCCGCCGCGGCCAGCCTCAAGGCCGACCCGGCGGACGTGAGCATCCTCGCCACCACCCCCGCCCACACCGTCTACGGCACCGAGGTCCGGCGCCGCTTCCGCGCCACCCGGCATCCCGTCCGGGTCGTCGACGCCGACGGTGTCGTCCGGCTGCACGCCCCCGACGCCCTGGTCGAGACGACCACCGTCGCCGCCGCCCCCGAGACGCTCGCCCGGCTTGTCGGCGAGGCCACCTCGTACGGCGACGGCGGGGTCCGCGCCCCCGCCCTGCGGCTTCTCCTCGGCTCCCGCATCGCCGACCTCTCCGGCGTCCTGGACCCGCAGCCGCTGCTCGCCCTGGCCCGCAGCGAACTCGGCACCCGCGCCGCGGACGAGCCCGTGGTCGCGGTCGTGGAGGCGAGGACATGACCACCACCGTCGGCCTTGCCGCCACCGACGACATCGAGTTCGGCGTGCGGCTCCTGGCGGCCACCCCCACGCACGAAGGGCGCGACCCCGAGCTGCTGCGCCACTGGGCCACCGTGGCGACGGAGTTCGGCGCCCGGCTCGCCCCCGGCCCGTCCCGCGCCCGGGTCGTCGAACGCGACGGCGGGCTGGAACACGGCCTGCTCGCCCGCTACACCTCACGCCCCGCGACCGTCGAGCTGTACACCGACACCCTCGCCCGCGCCGAGGCCCTGGTCGACGAGAACGGCTGGCGCCACTGGTACCCGGCGGGCTCGGTGCGTGCCGCGGCCCTCGCGCACGAGGCCGTCCACGAACAGCTCCATCACGGCCCGGCGAAAGCAGCACTGAAACAGGCACTCGGCCATGTCGTGCTGCGGATCGGACGCCGACGCCTGTACGGCCATGTCGCCGGGGCCGAGGAGATCGCCGCCCACGCGCACGCCCGCACCGCCTGCGGACTCGGCCGCAGCCCACTGCTGCTGACCGCCGCACTCGCCACGGCCGGCGCGCCCCACACCACTGCCCCGCACGCGCACGGAAGAGAGAAGTAACGCCATGGGCGTCGTCATCCTCCTCGTCATGGCGGCCGGTGTCGCCGCGATGCTCACCCGGAAACTCCCCACGGCCTTCGCGCTCGTCGTCCTGGCCGTCGTCATCGCCCTCGTCGCGGGCGCCCCGCTCACCGGCAAGAACAGCGTCCTGGTCACCGTCCTCCAGGAAGGCGCACCCGCCCTCGCCGCCACCATGATCGCCATCCTGCTCGGCTCCTGGCTCGGCAAGCTCCTGGACGAGACCGGCATCGCGGGCACCCTCGTCCGCAAGATCGTCGAATTCGGCGGCGACCGCCCGGTCGTGGTGGCCCTCGGCGTCCTCGCCGTCTCCACCCTCGTCGGTACGGTGACGGGCTCCGCGCCCGCCGCGATGCTCGCCGGAATCATCGGCATCCCCGCGATGATCGCCGTCGGCATCCCCAAGGTCACCGCGGCCGGCACCATCCTCATGGGCATCGCGGCGGGCATGCCGTTCGAGCTGCCCGTCTGGCAGTTCTTCTCGACGGCCCTCGAACTGCCCATCCCCACCGTGCGCGGCTTCATGATCAAACTGTTCCCGTTCGCGCTGGCCGCCGCGGTCCTCTTCGTCCTCGTCGAGTCCCGCCGCCGGGGCGTCGAGCACGCCTGGTCCGCCAAGTCCCTCACCCCGAAACCGCGTTCCAGTCGGCGCGCCCGGCTCGGCGACGCCCCCTGGTACGCGCTCCTCACCCCGGTCGTACCGCTGGTGCTGGCCCTCGGCCTCGACGTGGCCATCATCCCCTCGCTGCTGGCCGGCGTGCTGTACTGCCTGATCACCACCACCCGGCCGCGCGAGATGAACAAGCGGCTGCTGCGTACCCTCTACGGCGGCTTCGAGGTGGCCGCCGCACCGATCACCCTGTTCATCGCCATCGGCATCCTGCTCGCGGCCGTGAAACTGCCCGGGGCGATCGACGCGCTGGAACCCCTCGTCAAGGCGGTCAGCCCGCAGAACGCGGTGCTCTTCGTGCTCGTCTTCACCGTCCTGGTGCCGCTCTGCCTCTACCGGGGGCCGCTCAACGTCTTCGGTCTCGGCGCGGGCATCGCCGGTGTCCTGATCGCCGCCGGGATCTACCCCGCCACCGCGGTGCTCGGCCTGGCCACCTCGTACAACCAGGTGTTCGGTGTCGCCGACCCCACGAGCACCCAGACCGTGTGGAGCGCGCAGTACGCGGGCGTCACCCCGCAACAGGTGATGATCCGCACCCTGCCCTACGTGTGGGCCGTCGCCCTCGGCGGCTTCTGCGTGACCGCCGCCACGTATCTCTGACACGTTCACGTGGGCTCTCGCCCGCGTAGGGGGCGGGACCCGGGTCCCGCCCCCTACGCGTCCGCGACCGAGTCGAACGGCACCTCGTCCCGGGCCACGCCGCGGGCGTCCGCGTCGACGGAGCGGCGCAGGGCCTCGTGCAGCTTGGCCGGGGTCAGTACGCCGAGGAAACGGGAGCCGTCCAGTACCGCCACCCACCCCGCGTCGTGCTGGAGCATCTCGCTGAATGCCTGCTTCAGCGGGGCGCCGACCGGAACCCAGGCATCCATCCTGCGGGCCAGTTCGCCGACCGTGCCGTGTTCGCCGGCGATCCGCAGCGCGTCCGCCGCCACCCAGCCGTGCAGATCGCCCTCGCCGTTCAGCACCACCGCCCAGCGGGCACCCGCCTCGCCCAGCCGGGCCGCCGCCGGGCCGGCCGGTTCGTCCAGCCGGGCGACCGGCGGCTCCTCCAGGTCCTCCCGTTCGATCGTGGTGACCGAGAGCCGCTTCAGTCCCCGGTCGGCGCCGACGAACCGCGCCACGTACGGGGTCGCGGGTGCCCCGAGCACGGCGCCCGGGGTGTCGAACTGCTCGATGCGCCCCGCCCCGTACACCGCGATCCGGTCGCCCATCCGGACCGCCTCCTCGATGTCGTGGGTGACCATCAGGACCGTCTTGCGGACCGTCGCCTGCAGGCTCAGGAACTCGTTCTGCAGCCGCTCGCGCACCACCGGATCGACCGCACCGAACGGCTCGTCCATCAGCAGCACCGGCGGATCCGCGGCCAACGCCCTTGCCACCCCCACCCGTTGGCGCTGGCCGCCGGAGAGCTGCGCGGGGTAGCGGGAACCGTACGTCTTCGGGTCCAGGCCCACCAGATCCAGCAGCTCGGCCGCCCGCTCCCGGGCCCTCGCCCGTTTCCAGCCGATCAGCGCGGGAACGGTCGCGGTGTTGTCGAGGACCGTGCGGTGCGGGAAGAGACCGACCTGCTGGATGACGTAGCCGATCCGGCGGCGAAGTCTCACCGGGTCGACCCCGGAGATGTCCTCGCCGTCGACGAGGATCCGGCCCGACGACGGTTCGATCAGCCGGTTGACCATCATCATGGTGGTCGTCTTGCCGCAGCCGGACGGCCCGACAAGGGTGACCAGCTCGCCCTCGGCGACCTCGAAGGACAGCTCGTCGACCGCGGCCGTACCGTCCGGATACACCTTGCCGACCTGCTCGAACCGGATCATGCCTGCACGGTAGGAGCTGCCCGGGCGCCCCGCACACGGGCCGCGACCGTCCGGGTCGGGGCCGTGTGCTGAACTGTCCGTGGCACATCTGATTCAGGAGCACCTTGTGAGCAGCTACCGGCATCCCGGCATCGTCTTCACCGACCGCTATTTCACGGTCCCGCTCGACCACAGCGATCCGGGCGGTGAGCAGATCGAGGTCTTCGGCAGGGAGGCCGTGGCGAGCGGCCGGACCGGCGAGGAGCTGCCGTGGCTGCTCTATCTGGAGGGCGGTCCCGGCTTCGGCGCCCGGCGGTTCGTCGGAACGGAGGCCTGGCTGGGGCGGGCCGTGCAGGAGTTCCGGGTGCTGCTGCTCGACCAGCGCGGCACCGGCCTCTCCACCCCCGCCAACCGGCAGACACTGCCGCTGCGCGGCGGCCCGCGCGAGCAGGCCGACTACCTCACCCGCTTCCGGTCCGACAGCATCGTGCGCGACTGCGAGCTGATCCGCCCGCAGCTGACCGGCGGCGAACCGTGGACGGTCCTCGGTCAGTCCTACGGCGGCTTCTGCGCGGTCCGCTACCTGTCGGCCGCGCCCGAAGGGCTCAGGGCCGTCCTGATCACCGGCGGGCTGCCCTCCCTGGCCGCGCACGCCGACGACGTGTACCGGGCCGCCTACCCCCGCATCGAGCGCAAGGCCGCCGCGCACTACGCCCGCTACCCGCAGGACGTCGAGCGCGCCCGGGAGATCACCGCCCATCTCCTCGAACACCCCACCGACAGCGCCGGACACCGCCTGACGGCCGAGGGGTTCCAGTCCCTCGGCATCATGCTGGGCGGCGGCAGCGGCAGCCACCAGCTGCACTACCTGCTGGAGAACGCCTTCGTCCGCACCCCGCACGGCACCGAGCTCTCCGACACCTTCCAGGAGGCCATGCGCACGGCCTCCTCATTCGCCGGACACCCGCTGTACGCGCTGCTCCACGAGGCGATCTACGGCCAGGACGAGCGGCCCACCGACTGGTCCGCCGAGCGGGTCCGTGCCGAATTCCCACAGTTCGACGCGGCCGCGGCGCTCAAGAGCGACGGCCCGGTGCTCTTCACAGGGGAGAGCATCCACCCCTGGCACTTCGAGGTGGACCCGGCGCTGCGCCCGCTGCGCGAGACCGCCGGGCTGCTGGCCGCCCGCACCGACTGGACGCCGCTGTACGACCCCGAGCGCCTGGCGGCCAATCAGGTGCCGGTCGCGGCGGCCGTGTACCACGACGACATGTACGTCGACACGGAACATGCGCTGCGCACGGCCGCGTCGATCCGGGGGCTGCGCACCTGGGTGACCAACGAGTACGAGCACGACGGGCTGCGCGCGGGCGGACCGCGAGTGCTGGACCGGCTGCTCGCCCTGGTCCGGGACGACGTCTGACCCTGGTCGTGAGCGCTCCGGCCCTGTCCGTGAGCGCTCCGGCCCTGGTCGTGAGCGGGAGGAGCCGGACTGCCGGCCCCTCCCGCTCACGGCATCACAGGGTCAGCCCTGAAGGGCGTGCAGCGTGTCGTCCAGACCGGCTGCCGCGCGCGGGGCGCGGTTGTACGGCAGCTTCGACAGGGCCGCCGCCATGCCGCATGTGTTGCTCACAGCGGAGAACACCAGGCCGGAGCCGATCCCGGCGGATATCCAGCGGGCAGCCGGGAACCGCACCCCGGCGAGCAGGCCGGCCACCACCAGCGAGCCGGCGGCGAGCCGCACCTGACGCTCCATCGGCCAGGTCGTACGGGCCCCGGCGGGGTGGTCGAGATCGCGTCCCTCGCCCTCCCAGGCCGAGGTGCCGCCGGAGAGCGTCGCGGCGTCGATGTCGGCGGCGGCGAGAATGTCGCAGGCCCGGGTGGAGCGTACTCCGGAGGCGCACACCATCAGCAGCGGGCCGCGGGCCGCCGCGGACTTCAGCGCGGGCACTGCCTCGGCGAAGCGGTCCAGCGGGATGTTCAGCGCACCAGGAACGTGCCCGGAGGCGTATTCGCCGGGGGCCCGCACATCTATGACGGTGAACTCCGCGAGACGGGCCGCGGCCTGGGCGGGGGAGAGGGAGACGGGGCTGGTCACGAGCTGTGTTTCCTTTCGTTCACCGGGGCTCGGGCGAAACTGGGTCCGCCCTTCCCCGGTCGGGCTAGAATACCCCTCGGGGTATCAGGAGGAGGATGCGTGGAACTCGACATGGCGGCCGACGAACTGAAGTCGGTCCTCAACCGCCTTCGCCGCGCGCAGGGCCAGCTCGCCGGGGTGATCCGGATGATCGAGGAGGGCAGGGACTGCGAGGACGTGATCACGCAGATGGCGGCGGTGTCCCGGGCGCTGGACCGGGCCGGTTTCGCGATCATCGCGACGGGTCTCCAGCACTGCATGGCCGACGGCGGCGGCGAGCCGGAGGACCGGGACCGGATGCGGGCGCGGCTGGAGAAGCTCTTCCTCTCGCTGGCCTGAGCCGGCCGGGGGCGACGCCGTGGCTCATGCCACGGCGTCGATGAGCATGAACACGGCCACGGCCAGCAGTACCGCGCCGAAGATCCGTTGCAGGGCGGCCGTGGACACCTTCGCGGCGAGCCGCCGTCCGTCCCAGGCACCGAGCATCGCCGTCGCCGTGAACGGGGCGATCACCGCCCAGTCCAGCGCGGTGGGCGTGGCGAGACGGGTGACCAGCGCGGCCACGGAGTTCACCGTGATGACCAGCAGGCTGGTCCCGACCGCCGCGGTCATCGGGAGGGCGACCACGGTGACCAGTGCGGGGACCACCAGGAACCCGCCGCCCACACCGAGGAACCCGGTCACCGCGCCCAGCCCGGCACCCGTCCGCGCGACCCGTCCGGCAGGCGCGCCGCCCGCACCGGGTCCGGGCTGCGGCTCACGACCGGTCCGGGGCCGCAGCATCCGCACCGCGGCGACCGCCGCGAGTACGGCGAACCCCGCGGTCAGCGCCCCGGCCGGGACACGTACCGACAGCGCCCCGGCGACCGCGGCCGGCGCGATCCCGGCCGCCGCGAAGAGTCCTCCGGTGCGCCAGCGGACCCCGCCCTCCCTGGCATGGGCGACCAGTCCGGTGAGGGACGTCGCGATGACGATGAGCAGTCCGGCGGTGGTCGCCGCGGCCGGGGTGAAGCCGAGCGGATAGATCAGCGCGGGGACGGCGAGCACGCTTCCGCCGCCCCCGAGCCCGCCGAGCGCCAGGCCGACCACCGCACCGGCGATCAGCGCCACGATCAGTGCGGTCACGTCGAAGCGGAAGCGGTCACCGGCGCGGCGACACCCAGACCGGCCCCGGCCGCCGCGTCGAATCCGTCGTCGACGGCCACCACCTCGCGCCCCGCCGCATCCAGCATCGACGCGGCGATCGCCGCCCGTGCCCCGCCCGCGCAGTGCACCCACACCACGCCGGGCGGCACCTCGCCCAGCCGCCGGGGCAGCTCGTGCAGCGGAATGTGCACCGCCCCCGCGATCGCACCGCCGAGGTGCTCGGTGTTTCTGCGCACATCGAGCACCACCGGGTCCTCGCCCCGCTCCCGGGCCGCAGCCAGGCCCGCGAAGTCGGACCTGCGCAACGACCGCGGTGCCGTCGCCGGGCCCGTCCAGTCCTCGGGACCGCCGGTGGCCGCGGCCACCGGACGTCCCATCCCGACCCGGGACAGCTCGCGCTGCGCGTGGGCGATGCCGGCGGCGGTGCTCGCCAGCAGGGTGACCGGCCGCCCCCATGGGATCAGCCAGGCCAGGTACGTCGCGAGCGGGCCGTCGCCCTCGAAGTTGAACGATCCGGCGACATGCCCCTCGGCGAACGCGACCCGGCTGCGCAGGTCCACCACCCACTCGCCCGCGGCCAGCCGCCGGGATATCTCCTCGGCGTCGGCCGGCCGGGGCGGGGTCAGATCGAGCGGGGCCGGCCCCGCGGCGTTGGCCGGGCCCATGTGCGCGTAGTACGCGGGGACGTCGTCCAGGCCGGCGAGCAGCTCGGCGACGAAGGTGTCCACGTCCTTGACCAGCGCGTCGTTCCGGCGGCGCTCGTCGCCGATCGTCGTGGCCGACCCCTCGGCCTGCGCGGACGAACAGAAACTGCCGAAACCGTGGGTGGGCAGCACGGGCACCGAGTCCGCGAGTTCGGCGGCGAGCCGGTGCGCGGAGGCGTGCTGGGCGCGGGCCAGTCCGGCGGTGAGCCGGGGTTCCACCAGGTCGGGCCGGCCCACGCTGCCGATCAGCAGTGAACCACCGGTGAAGACGGCCACGTCGCGGCCCTCCTCCGACAGCACGTACGAGGTGTGGTGCGGGGTGTGCCCGGGGGTGGCGAGGGCACGCAGCGCGAGGCCGTCGTCGACCGGGGTGATGTCACCGTCGGCGACCGCGACCCGGTCGAAGGAGACCTGCGCCGCGGCGGGCACCAGATAGCTGGCCCCGGTGACGCGCGCCAGCTCCAGGCCGCCCGTCACGTAGTCGTTGTGCAGATGCGTCTCCACCACCAGGGCGATCCGTACGCCGCGCCGGGCGGCGGCGGCGATGACCCGGTCGATGTCGCGCGGCGGGTCCACGACCGCGGCGGCCCGCTGCCCGCCGGCCAGATAGCTGCGGTTGCCGAGGCCCGCGGTTTCGATGGTGTCGACGAAGAACACGACACGGCTCCTTCCGTGATGCTTTACCCCGGGGGGTATCTCTGCATCAGGCTAACACCAATACCCCAGGGGGTATTTCTGGGTGAGGTGAGACGTACGCGACGCCGGGGGAGGCGCTCCCGGAGCACGGGGCGGGGACGATCGGCGACGGCTAGCCTGCCGGCATGACGGATCAGCTCGAACCCATGCCCACCGACTGGCAGCGCGCCCTGGCCGTGGTCGCGCACCCCGATGACCTGGAGTACGGCTGCGCGGCGGCGATCGCGGGCTGGACCGACGAGGGCCGTGAGGTCGCCTACCTCCTCGCCACCCGTGGCGAGGCCGGAATCGACACACTGGACCCGGAGAAGTGCGCGCCGCTGCGCGAGCGGGAGCAGCGGGCGAGCGCCGCCGTCGTCGGTGTCTCCGGGGTGGACTTCCTCGATCACCGGGACGGCGTGATCGAGTACGGCCTTCCGTTGCGCCGGGACATCGCCGCGGCCATCCGCGGGCAACGCCCCGAGCTGGTCGTCACGCTCAATCACGGGGACACCTGGGGCGGCGTGGTCTGGAACACTCCCGACCACCGGGCGGTCGGCCGCGCCACGCTGGATGCCGTCGCCGATGCGGGCAATCGTTGGATCTTTCCGGAACTCGCGGAGTCGGGGCTCCTGCCGTGGAACGGGGTGCGGTGGGTCGCGGTCGCCGGGTCGGACGCGCCCACCCACGCCGTCGACGTGACGGCCGGGCTGGAGCGCTCGGTGCGCTCGCTGCTGGCGCACCGTACGTACATCGAGGCGCTGACGGACGAGGACCCCGAGGCGTACTGCCGCACCTTCCTGACCGGTCACGCGCGGGCCGAGGGGGAGCGCTTCGGTGGCCGCCCGGCCGTCACCTTCGAACTCTTCACCCGCTGACCCGGGTCCGGGCTCCACCCGGTATCCCGGTGGTGCGTGTTCGGCGTTGCGCATGCGCGGTACTGCTTCTGGAGGCAAAACCGCAGGCCCACGTGTTGATGCTGTCCAGTTCATTGGCATGCAAGCGTCATGATAGGGCGGCGTTGGAGCACTAGTCGGACATCTCCTGGCCGCGCACCCACCGATCCAGGGCCGAGATGCGGTACATGACTCGCCGCCCCATGCGGAAACTTGGGGGCCTTGTCGATGATGGCGCCAGACGTACAGAGTGTTCGAGGAAAGCCCCAGATATTCGGCCGCCTCGGGGAGATTGAGGAAGGCGGTCTCGTACTGCGGATGGGTATGTGGCATCGCGGGGCTCCCGTTGCCAGGACGGTGGGTGACAGCTTGAGAGTCCACGGAAGGGACGTTTTGGGCAGGCCGAAATCCCGTGCTGTGGGGGAGTCGGCCCGTGACCTGTGCGGGAATGGTCGGAACTGCCCGTGACTCGCGGCTTGGTGCGGAGGACGTAGGGCGGCGTGGCGCTGCGAGGTGCAGGCCGCGCCTGTGCCGCGTTCGCGTTGAAACTCCGACGCCTGGAAGACCAGTTGGCTGTGCCGGGAACAGCCGGCCCGGTCGGAACGGTTGCATCGACCGAGGGACCGGCGCCGTACGGGCGGGGAGACACGGAGACTGCAAGGGCGTCGGCCCCGCCAGGATCCGGTCCCCTGGATCGCGGTATGCCCGCCGCGCGCTCGGACACCGACCCGTATTTCTGCAGGAGGACTGTTTCATGATTGACCGGCCGTTGACGCTTATGGCAGTGCACGCTCACCCCGACGACGAGGCCACCGGAACCGGAGGGGTCCTCGCGCGTTACGCGGCTGAGGGCATCCGTACCGTTCTCGTGACATGTACCGACGGCGGTTGCGGTGACGGACCGGGGGGCGTCAAGCCGGGCGATCCCGGGCACGATCCGGCGGCCGTCGCCCTGATGCGCCGCCAAGAACTCAGGGCGAGCTGTGACGTCCTGAAGGTCAGCGATCTGGAGATGCTGGACTATGCCGACTCCGGGATGATCGGTTGGCCGAGCAATGACGCCCCCGGATCCTTCTGGCAGACCCCCGTGGAGGAAGGTGCAGCCCGACTTGCGGAACTCATGCGGCGCTACCGACCCGATGTGGTCGTCACCTATGACGAGAACGGCTTCTACGGCCACCCCGACCACATCCAGGCCAACCGCATCACGATGGCGGCGCTGGAGATGACCGCGCTGACACCGAAGGTGTACTGGACGACGATGCCCCGCTCGATGATGCAGCGGTTCGGGGAGACCATGCGCGAGTTCCATGAGGACATGCCGGAGCCGGATCCTGCCGAGGCCGCCGCGATGGCCGAGATCGGCCTGCCCGACGATGAGATCACCACATGGGTGGACACCACCGCATTCAGCAGCCAGAAGTTCGATGCGCTGGCCGCGCACGCCAGTCAGGGCGAGAACATCTTCTTCCTCAAGATGGGCAAGGAGAGGTTCGGCGAGCTGATGGGCATGGAGACCTTTGTACGTGTCAAGGATGCCACCGGCGCGGCCGTGCCCGAGAACGATCTCTTCGCCGGACTGCGCTGATCCGCTGTGTCGTCATTACCGCGTCGGCTCCGGCGTGGACTGGCCGGTTCGCCGGCCGGGTGGCGGCCAGTGCAGCGCCGGGGCTCCTGCCCGCAGTCGGGCTGCCCACGATGCCCGAAAGTCGCAGAGCGCGATCCGTCCTTGGCGACAACTCGCCAAGGACGGGCTGCTGTTTGCGGGCGGGGCGGCGCGAGGCTACGAAATTGGCATGCCGCCCGAACCATCGCAATGCGGGGACCATCGGGCGGATCTGGAAGAAGTTCGATCTCAAGCCGCACCTGCAGGACAGCTTCAAGCTGTCCACCGACCCGCAGTTCGTGGACAAGGCCGTCGATGGCGTCGGCCTGTACCACCATCCTGTTCGCCGCCTTCAACATCGCCGACGGCACCGCCATCGGCGAACTCCACCGCCGCCACCGCGCCATCGAGTTCAGGAAGTTCCTGCTCACCATGGACAAGGCCGTGCCGCACGAGCTCGATGTGCACCTGGTGTGTGACAACTACGCCACCCACAACACCGCCGGGGCCAGAGCGTGGCTGGCCGAACACCCACGCTTCCACGTCCACTTCACACCGACCGGCTCCTCCTGGATCAACCAGGTCGAGCGCTGGTTCGGCCTGCTGACCGACAACTCATCCGCCGCGGCGTCCACACACAGGCATGCACGGCGTGATGCACGATGCACTCTCCAGGTGAAGCAGGGCAGTGAGCCAAGCCCGAGAGACTGCGTCTCCTCGGACTGACACGTCGGTCGGAGCACATCACCCCGGTTCACCGAAGACGGAACACGTCAGTTCCCGGAGAACGAAGCTTCAGCGGCCGTGCGTTCTTCGACGTTCGCCAAGGGACGGGCCGCATACGCGATCCGGACGACGCCGTCGTCGTGCCGGGTCGTGGAGGTTTCGACGCCGAAGACCTCGCGCATCACATCCGGGGTGAGGACGTCGAGGACGGGGCCGGCGGCGACCGCTCTGCCGTGGTCGAGGACGACGATCAGGGCACAGAGGCGGGCGGCGAGGTCGAGGTCGTGCAGGACGGCGAGGGTGCTGACGCCGGTGGAGCGGATCAGGGCGGGGAGTTCGAAGCGGGCGCGGATGTCGAGGTGGTTGGTCAGTTCGTCCAGGACGAGAAGGCGCGGCTGCTGGGCCAGGGCACGGGCGAGCAGGACGCGTTGGCGTTCGCCTCCGGAGCGGGAGGCGTATTCACGTGCGGCGAAGGGGCGGATGCCGCAGCGGTCGATCGCGTCGGCGACGGCGCGGCGGTCGTCCGGGCCTTCGCGGCGGAGATACGGCGCCTTGCATTACCGCCCCGTAACCTCTGAAACACCTCAGATCTGTTCCTTCGTGACGTAGGGCACTGTCAAATTCACAAGATTCCCTGATGATGGCGTCGGGCCGTGCCACGGTGACGATGACTTCCCCAGTCAGCCATCGCAGGGAACACCCAGCTTCCCCTCACGAAGGCGAACCCCTCCATGAGTGACCGCACCACCGCGGCCGATACGCTCGCTGTCGCCCCACCGGCGGCGGGCTCCCCCCATGTGGACGCCGGCGACGCCGGTTACAGCAAGGACCTCAAGTCCCGACACATCAACATGATCGCCATCGGCGGCGCGATCGGCACCGGCCTGTTCCTGGGCGCGGGCGGACGGCTGGCCGGGGCGGGGCCGTCGCTCGCCCTCGCCTATGCGGTCTGTGGTGTCTTCGCCTTCTTCGTCGTGCGCGCGCTCGGCGAACTGGTCCTCTACCGGCCGTCCTCCGGTGCCTTCGTTTCGTACGCCCGTGAGTTCATGGGCGAGAAGGGCGCCTTCGCGGCCGGCTGGCTGTACTTCCTCAACTGGGCGACGACCGCTGTGGCTGACATCACAGCGGCCGCCACCTATGCGCACTTCTGGGGCATGTTCAGCGACACCCCGCAGTGGATCCTCGCCCTGATCGCCCTCGCCGTCGTGCTCACCGCCAACCTGATCTCGGTGAAGTACTTCGGTGAGATGGAGTTCTGGTTCGCGATCATCAAGGTCTCCGCCCTGGTCGCGTTCATGCTCATCGGCATCTTCCTGGTGGTCACCCAGCACCCGGTGGACGGTCACACACCCGGCTTCTCCACGATCAGTGACAGTGGTGGCATCTTCCCCGTCGGCATGCTTCCGATGCTGATGGTGATCCAGGGGGTCGTGTTCGCGTACGCATCCGTCGAGCTGTGCGGCGTGGCCGCCGGCGAGACGGAGAACCCCGAGAAGATCATGCCCAAGGCGATCAACTCGATCATGTGGCGCGTCGGCCTCTTCTACGTCGGCTCGGTGGTGCTCCTGGCCCTCCTGCTGCCGTACACCTCGTACTCGGGGGACGAGAGCCCGTTCGTCACCGTCATGGAGAAGCTCGGCATCCCGGGCGCGGCCGGTGTGATGAACCTGGTCGTGCTGACCGCGGCGCTCTCCAGCCTGAACTCCGGTCTGTACTCCACCGGGCGCATCCTGCGCTCCATGGCGCTGGCCGGCTCCGCGCCGAAGTTCACCGGCCGGATGAACAAGGGCCAGGTGCCGTACGGCGGCATCCTGCTGACCGCCGGTTTCGGTGTGCTGGGCGTCGTGCTCAATTACGTCATGCCGGGCCAGGCATTTGAGATCGTTCTCAACCTCGCGTCGATCGGCATACTCGGCACCTGGGGGATGATCATGCTCTGTTCGCTGCTGTTCTGGCACCGCTCGCGGGACGGCCGGGTCACCCGCCCCTCGTACCGGCTGCCCTGGGCGCCCTACACGCAGATCATCACGCTGGCATTCCTCGCCGCGGTCGTCTTCCTGATGTGGTGGGGCGGCGGGGTGGGACGTACGACCGTGCTGTGCCTGCCGCTGATCGCGGCGGCGCTGGTCGGTGGCTGGTTCGTGGTCCGGGCCCGGGTGAACGTCCTGGCGCGGGAGCGCGAGGACGTCTGACGTTTCCAGGCAGCGGCGACGGCCCGCGCGGGTTCATCTTGAGTTCTACTGATCTTTTCGTAAGTTCGGTGGGTGTGGCGGGTGGATGGTCAGGCCGGTGTGGGCGAGGAAGGACCACGGCAGCTGTTGGTTGTGGTTGATGCGGTGGATGCCTCGCTCGGTGGCATCGGCGACGTCGGCGAGGTGGTCGCCGGCGAGGTTGGCGAGTTCGCGCTTCTTGAGCGAGGACCACAGGAGTTCCACCGGGTTCAGCTCCGGCGCGTAGGCCGGTAATCGCCCGAGGGCGAGCCAGTCCTGTTCGGCGACCCAGGCACGCATCGCACGGCTCCAGTGGGCGGACAGCCCGTCCCAGACCAGCACCTTCCGGCGCTGTGCCACCTCGGGCTTCCGGCTCGTGAACCCGCCCTGTGGGCGGCGAACATGGTCGGCCGGCACGGCATCCGGACCCGCGAGGGCATCCGGACCGAGTCCGGCACCGAGCCCGCCGACAGTGGCCCGCCCATCCGCTACGACGCGGTGTGGGAGTGTCTGCACACCCTGGCGGAGCACGCCGTACGACTGCACGCCTCGGTGCACATGCCCCGCATTGGCTGCGGCCTGGCCGGCGGCACCTGGGACCGCGTGGAACCCCTCGTCACCGATGCGCTGTGCGCCGGGGACGTCCGTGCGGTCGTCTACGACCGTGCGTAGCCGTGCCCACGGGGCGGCGGGCCGGTCAGCGGGCATCGTCGTGAAACACCCGCTCCTCCGCCAGCAGCCGGTCGAACAGCTCGTACCGGTCCAGGCGCAACTCGTCGTCGCCGTCGCTGTCGTCGTCCTTGGTGAAGACCTCGTCCACCAGCAGCGCGCGCAGCTGCTCCCGCAGGTCCTCCCGGTTGTCCCATCCCAGGCGGTAGGTGCCGTAGTCGAGGTGGATGCCGACGTCCACCGTGGCAGCCCCGCGATCTCCCGGGTCCTCCTCCAGGACCAACCGCGCCCGGACGGTGCCCGCGCAGGTCGTACGGGGGTCGAGACAGACGCAGGAGACGACGTCCGCTCCGAGATCGCCCCGGACCAGCAGGTCACCGGCGCTGAACACCGTGCGCGCCGTCAGGTTCCCGCCGACGACGATCCGGGAGCTGTCCTCGCGGTCGTACAGGCAGCCGCCGACGGTGAGCGAGCCGGTGACCACGATCGCCGTCGGCACGTACAGATGGCCGGTGACGACGAGGTCGCCATGGTGGAGCAGCGGCTCCCACAGTTCCTGATCACCCGTCAGAGTCCGGGCCGAACCATGCTGGTCGCCGAGCACCTTGGTGCTGCGCTCCAGCAGCCGCCAGAACGCGTCGGTCGCGCCGTCGTCGTCGTTCAGCTCGGTGAGGATCTGCCCGACATCCCGGGCGGCGGTCGGCAGCTCCCGGCTGCCTCCCGTCCCGGGACGATCGGGGTCGCTCTTCATTGGGTCAACAGGGTCAACTGCCATGCGGAGCAGGGTAGCGGCCTGCACTGACAACCGGCCCGGCCCGTTGGCGAGGCAGGCGAGGCCAGCTGTCACAGGCACCTCCTACTGTCTTACCACGAGCGAATTCCCAGCCCGACGTGGAAGCCGAGAGCCACTTCGACGGACGCCGCCCACCGGCGGGACCGCCGGCCGGCACCACATCTTGAGAAGGAAAGGAAGCGATATGACCGAGGCTGTTTCCCGCTGGCGGGAGTTCGAGGCGGCGCTGGAGGCCAAGGGGCTCGGCTGGGCGCTGGAGTACGCGCCGGCCGACCTGCGCGAGGCGCGGAGCGCAGACCACCCGTACGGAGCCCGGCTGGATCACCTGCTGCCCGCCGACTACCGTGCCTTCGTCAAGGAGGTCGGCTATCCGGTGCTCGGCTTCGAGTACTGCGACTCCCACGGGACGTCCTTTCTGCCCCCCGAGCCGATGGCCGTGCTGTCACCCATGGTCTACGACCCCGACAGCGGTTTTCCTCAGGAGGCCGAGGGCGAGCCCACCACCTGCCGTTATGCCTTCTTCGCCGGCTACGACCTGTCCGACATCCATGGTTTCGCACTGGCGGAGGACGGCGTGTGGGTGATCGAAGACTCCGTCGTGGTCGAAACATGCGGGCAGCTTCACCGAGTGGTTGCTGAGCGAGCTGAATAGGCTGGAACGGCATATCGCCGACCTCGGTTTCGGGGAGGACACGGCCCCCGACGAAGCGGGCGACCCGCACCGGCTGTTCGAATACTCGCTGGAACACGACTTGTTCGACCGGTCCCCGTACAGCGCGGCCGATCTGGAGCTGAGCTGGGTCGAGAATCAGGCTGGCAGCCCCTACTCCTACGGTTCCTACGGTCTGATCGACGCGGAGGGGCGGTGGCGCATACCGATGGGCCAACGGTTCATCTGTGTGCGGCCGTTCCGCGACGGAACCGCCGAGGTGATCCTGAACACTGAGGGCAGCTCCTACAGCGGCCCCTGGACGCGGATCGACACCGAGGGCCGGCCCGTCGGCCAGTAGCGGAGGCGCAAGGATGGGTGACTGGGGAATCGCGACATGGTGGGGCACCGGCTCCCCGCCACGGCTGCCCGACCGGCTCGGCGGGGACGACCGCTGGGCGGTGCGCCTGGGCAGGGTGGGCTACGGCGGCCTGTGGCAGATGGACACGCTCAGCAAGTGGGGTGTGCGTTCTCCCAACCTGAGGGGGCATTCCCAGGTGGTGGGTGTGCTTCCCGTAGCAGATGAGGTGTTCACACGAGGGCAGGGCCCGCTGGTCGCCGGGTTCAATTATCTGGTGGAGAGGGCGGTGCCGCGACGTACGGCTGGTCGCCGCGGGCAGGCCCCGGACCTGCTCGCCGGGGCGGCCGACCTGCTCGGCGCGGGTTCGGCAGCCGTCGTGGAGGACGAAGGCCACCCGATGCTGTGCCTGTCCCAGCCCGTGGTCGTACCCGCCCCGGTGGTGGAGTGGCCGCTGGACCAGCTCCACCGTCAACCCGAGTCGGCCCGCGCGCTGTTCGAGGCGCTGGCGCTCGCGGCGCCGCGCGGCCCGCACATCACGCGATTCCTGATCGGGCTGTGGACGGCCGAGTACGGCTATCTGCACACCGGTGAGCTCACCCTCGACCTGTTGTCACACGCCTACGACTGCTCCGGCGCGGCGCAGATCGAACTGACCGGGATCCACCAGCGGCTGCGCGGGGAGACCAGGTCCGGTCCCTGGGCCCACTCGAATTACTTCCAGTTCACCCCGGCCGCCACTCCGGCACGGCCGTGGCCGCTGTCACCCGGGCCGCGTGTCGGGAGCCACTGACCGGCTGGCACCCAGCAGCCTGCCGGCGTACGCCTCGGCCAGCTCGTCGTCCGCGGACAGGCCCAGTGCCCGTGCCGCGGCGTGAAAGTCCCACTCGGCGATCCGCTCGTCGGCGTCGACGCGGCCGAACGCGTTGGAGCGCTCGAAGTCGACGAGAACCCCACCGTCGAAGAGGGGCGCCCGGCACGAGTGGTCGCTGCCGCTGAGGTAGAGAGCGCCGGTGCACCGGACGGCGTTCAACGCCAGGATTTCGCCGGACGTCACCCCGTTCCGGCACCTGACCTCGGCGGCGCACACGAGCGAGTAGTCCCACACGGATCCGACCAGCGCTCCGGTGAGCGTCAGCCGGCCCAGGACCAGTACCGCCGCCTGCTCCTCCAGCACCAGGTCCCCGTCGACGACCACGTCGCCGGTGGCAACGAGGATGCCGCCCTCGGGAACAGTGACCCGCCCGGCGAGCCGCAGCGATGTGGGACCGGCGAAGGCTTCGGCCAGCACCCACAGGCCCGCCCACCGGTACTGATCGGCTCCGCCGAGCCAGTCCCACAGCGTGTCACCGTCCAGGCAACCGGGCGGGCGGCTCATCCGCCGGTCGAGCTCCTCCACGCTGACGTCGAAGTCCGCGGCGTCCTCGGCGAACAGTGGATCCGTTATCAGGGCCGGTCTCACCCGCTCGTACGCCGTCCTGATCCGCCATGCGTCGAGCGGCAGTCCGCCCGACGGCCACTCCGCGGTCGGTGATTCTCCTGCCATACCGCCTCCATCCTGTACTCACGCCATGCCGCGCCGGATCTGAACCACCCAGGGGGCCGTCAGCGCGCGGCGTTGTGGAACCTCAGAAACGGCGCACCCAGATCCTGGAACCAGCTGGGCGGCCGGCGTGCGGTGAACGCGGCACTCATCGCGCCCAGCCAGGCCGCGAACGAGGAATAGTCCGGCCGTGCCTCGTCCGCGAACTCCCAGTCGCCGCCACCGACATAGCGCGCGAGCCCCTCCTGGGCGTCCTGGTGGTGGTAGTAGACCGGGTACTCGCCGTCCGCGTCCGGCTGGGTGACATCGAAGCACCACACCGCCTCGTCGCCCCCGTCGACGGCGAATCCGACCAGATGGTTGGTGGACAGCCAGCGGCCGTCCCCGCGGCCCACATGCTCGGGCAGGTGCACCAGATCCGCGTTCAGCTCGGCAATGGCTTTGTCATCGACGATGGTGAACTCCGCCGAACCACCGTCCGTCTCGCGTCCACAGCTGAAGGCGTTGTGCTCGGCGAGGAAGGCCCGATAACTGGGCGGCGCCGTCCAGCTGAAACTTCCGAAGTGCGGCTCAAGGCCTGTTTCCCGGTTCGCTACGGCCTCGGCCGAGGCAGGCTCCGATGCCGAGAGCGTGACGGTTCCGTCCCCGGCGGCGCGGCGGAGGATCGCCAGGCTGTCGTGTATATCTATCAATGCTCTGCTCCATTCATCTTGCGGTCTTCTTGCGGTCTCGTTCCGGTGGTGCGGCACGCGGTGGGCACCGGTGGTGGGCCGACGGGACTGGCGGGGAAGCTGTCGGACGGCTTCAACGCGCCGTCAGGCGGCATTGCCTCGCCAGATCCGGTAGCCGGTTGAGGCGGCGACGTCGGCGAGGCCGCGGAAGTCCGGGCGGCGGGCGAGGGTCCGGTTGGCGGCCTGGTAGGCGTCGTCCGTACGGTCCGCCTTGAGGAGCAGCTTGACCTGTACGGCGCGGATCCAGTCGCGGGCGGGGTTGTCGGGCTCGCTGCGGGCGAGGGCGGCGAGCCGCTGCCGGACGGGCGGGTCCAGAAGACCGAAGTCGATGGTGACGTCCTCGAGTTCGGTGAGCGCGTAGAACGACTCGGGCAGCGTCGTCAGACCGTTGAACCCCAGGTCCAGTACCCGCAGGCGGGACAGCCGGGCGAAGGCGTCGTCCGGCAGGGTCAAGGGCGGCCGGACCCCTTCCCTACGTCCGGTCCGTTCGTTGTACCGGGTCTGCTCGCCCCAGCGGCTGATTTCCAGCTCTTCGAGCGTGGTGATCGCCCACACGCGGTCGAGCAGGTGGTGGCCGGGGTAGTGGTCGGCGTTGCCGCTGCTGCCGTTCATACGCAGGACGCGCAGTCGTGGCAGCCGTGACAGGTCGGGAAGCCGCTCCACCCGGCCCAGGGCGCTGTCGAGGTTCAGCTCCTCCAGCGCGGTGGCGAGCAGCAGGTCGTCGGGGACCGAATCCAGCGCTGCCGCCGACAGGTTGAGCCTGCGCAATCCGGGTATCCGGGTGGCGAGTCGCGGGGACGGGACGAGTTCCGGGTCGTCCTCGACGCGGTCGGCCGGTGCCGGGTGCAGCCATGACAGGTCGAGTTCTTCGAGGGCGGGCAACCGGGACAGGGCGTCGGGGAGAGGGCACGACAGTTTCCAGGTACGCAGTACCCGCAGCTCGGAGAGGTCACCGAGCCGGTCGGGCAGGGCCCGCAGGGGGTTGTCGGCGATGTTCAGTACCTGCAGGCCATGCAGCAGGCAGATCTCCGCGGGCAGTTGTGCCAGCGCCATGTTCGAGATGTCGAGTTCCTCCAGATGCGGAAGCTCGCCGAGCCGTGCCAGCAGCCGGTCAGCGCCGGACCACCGGTTGCCCGTGAGCCGGAGCCTGCGCAGTGCGGTGAAGTCCAGCACCCGTTCCGGGTCCTGCCACAGGGCCCGGTGCGTCGCAAGGTCGAGTTCGGTGACCTCCGAGGGTCGGGCCCGCAGCCGTGCCACCTCGTCCGCGGAGGCCGCCAGCTGCGGCCCGGGCGTGTCGCGCAGGACGGGCATCCCGGCTGCCAGCGCGGCTGCGATGCGGGCACCGAGCTCCCAGCCGAGCGGGTCGTCGGTGTCGTCGGCGTCGTCGAGCAGCTCGGGCCGGATCAGCTCCGCCAGCTCCTCCCGATCGCCCAGGTCGATCACCACATGGCGGTCGTCCTCCGGGGGGCTGCCCGACGTCACCGTGAACTCCTCGGTGGTGACAACGGCCGCGGCGCGGAGAGGACCGGCGACGTGCAGCGATCCCCGGTCGTCCCAGTCACGGCCCAGGATGCCGTCGGTCGCCTGCAGATTGCTGCGCACCATCAGGTCGACATGGCCGTGCAGCGACACAAAGCGGGCGTACAGGTTCCCGGTTGTCAGCATCGCGCCGTCGTCGTGGAGGTCATCGCCGAGGCTGTCGCAGGAGACACCGCCGGTCACCAGCAGATCGCCGCGCACCACAACGTCGACACAGCCGCTGATGTGTACGGAGTGTGCCCGCAGATCGCCGGTCACCAGCAGGAACGTGTACTGCCCGCCGTCGCCCTCCCCCCAGTCGAGGCCGACGCCGATGACGAGATCCCCGTCGACGATCACATGGGCCAGCCAGTGCGGCGGCTTGCGTTCGGAGTCCAGGTCGCCCCGGATGCGCAGATCTCCGCCGTAGAGGCGGACCGGCGGTCCGGACCCCCCGTCGTGCGGACAATTCACATCGGCGGACAGAGTGAACCGTTCTTCCGCCGCACCGGGTTCGATGACCTGGTGCTCCTTGAATGACACATGCGGCCTGCCGCTGTGGCGGGGGCTGCCTGGCGGGCGGGCAGCTGCCTCCGCATCGGCATCGGCATCGGC